>CAZSBQ010000007.1:0-37647 GCA_964604795.1 uncultured Victivallales bacterium
CGACAAACTCGACCTCGCCGTCCGCTTGCTGGCCGCCGTGGTCCCCGAGCATCCTACGGACAGATTGCGGGCATGACGATCCTTCGCAAAACCGATGACGACTACATGCGCCTGGCGCTGCGTCAGGCCGAGCGCGCCGACGAACAGGGCGAGGTGCCGGTGGGCGCAGTGATTGTGCGCGAACAGCAGGTCGTTGCCCGCGCATACAATCAGATTGAAATGCTCAAGGATGCCACCGCGCACGCGGAGATGATCGCGCTGACCCAGGCCGAAGCACTGCTCGGGGACTGGCGGCTGACCGAATGCACGCTCTATGTCACCAAGGAGCCATGCGCCATGTGCGCCGGCGCCATGGTCAACTGCCGCCTGGGAAAACTGGTTTTCGGCTGCGGCGATCCTCGCAGCGGTGCGGCCGGAAGCGCCCTCGACATCACCGGATTCGAGGGCATGCTGCACCGAGTACCCGTGGTCCGGGGCGTCCTGGGCGATGAATGCCTCGAGAAGCTGCAGGACTTCTTCAGGCGCCGCCGAAGCGGACCGTCCGAAGGTGGCCCCCTGGGAGCTTGATGCGTAAGACGCGACAAGACCGATCAGACCGATCACCGATCACTGATTACTTACCACCGCCCCCTCACGGCAGACAGGGCAATTCCTTTCTGAGGAAGGGGAGCGGCGTGATCCCACCCCCGCTGGAGGGCGAGACTCCGTCGAGCCGGGGTGGTTGATGCTGGAACCCCGGGTGTCCTTGGAAGACGATGCGTTCTCCGGTGCAGGCGACCCGCGCCGCCATTCGCCAACGGCGGGGCTCGACAGAGTCTCGCCCTCTCCAACGGGTCCTGCGCGAGTTTTTCATTCCCACGCAATCTGTTGCAGAAAAACATTTTACACTTTAGAAAATGAGTGCCTTGCCCGGCAGACTATTTGTCAATCTCAATTTGAGGCGGCTGGCGCGGGACGGGCCAGGACGCTGACGAACACTTCCTCCTGCTCGTCGGCCTCTTCGGACGCGGGCAGGGATACCCAGTCGAGGAATTCGAGTCCCGCCTGTTCGCTCCAGGCGAGCATCTGCTCCTTCGAGAAGCCGAGCCAGAACGAGCCGAAGGTTTTTTCCGCCTCGCGGTCCTCGTGCGGTAGGCGGTCGATGATGACCAGACGCCCGCCCTCCCTCAGAACCGCATGCAGTTGTTGGAGGACTTTCGGGGGACTGGCCACCTGGTGAAGGACAAAATGCACGATGCCGCCGTCGACGCGAAAGTCGGTCGAGGAAAGTTCCTCCAGCGACTTGTGCACGATCGAGACGTTGTCGAGGGATAGCCGTTCGCAGCGTCGGCAGGCCCGACGCAGCATTTCACTGGATTGGTCAACGGCGTAGACGTGCTCGGCCATGCGCGAGAAGAAGGGCAGGAGCAGGCCGGTTCCGGTTCCGAGGTCGGCCAGCCGCAGTCCGCGCGGCGCCAGCGAGGCAAACGCGGTGAGCAGGGCCGATGATTGATGGAGCAGACGGCCGACATCGTCCCAGCAGGCGGCGCTGCGGTCGGCGAAGCGTGTGGCTTCGCGCGCCCGGTCCGCCAGGGCTTCGTCGAGCCGGTCCAAATCGGTGTGCGGGCTGTGCCCGACATCCTGGATGAACTCGCGCAGCGACTTGGGGGCGGTGCGGGGGACGAGCAGCTGATAGTAGACGCGATTGCCCTCGCGGCGGTCGTCCACCAAACCCGCGCCGCGGAGCACGCCCAGATGACGGCTGATGCTCGGCTGGGCGATTTTGAGAATCCGCGACAGCTCCTGAACGTTGAGTTCCTCGCGAAAGAGCACGCGCACCAGACGCAGGCGGGTGGCGTCGGCAAGGGTTTTCAGCAAGGCCACGTCGCCGTCGCCGCCTGCGTCGTCGGTAATGGTTTCCGATTGTCTGGCCATGGTGCGATCCTCAGAACTGCTGCCAGGACGGCTTATTGTCGAACACCCAGCGGTAGTAGTCCGCCAGTTTGAGCCGGTCTGCGGCGGGATCGTCCAGGAACGCCTTGGCGTTGCGGTGGAACTGCAGGGCGGTTGCGGGGACCATGCTGGTGACCGGGCCCTCGACGGCGTCGGCCACTGCCTGCGCCTTGCTTTCGCCGAATGCGAGCATGATGCAGCCGCGCGCCTCCATGATCGTGCCGATGCCCATGGTGATCACGTGTTTCGGCACCTCGTCCGCCGAGGAGAAGAAGCGGGCGTTGTCCCGGACGGTCTCCTCGGTCAGGGTCTTGATGCGCGTCCGGGAGGCCAGCGACGAGGTGGGCTCGTTGAAGCCGATGTGCCCGTCGCCGCCGATTCCCAGGACCTGCAGGTCGAGGCCGCCCGCGTTCATGATGTCGGATTCGTAGACCGCGCAATGCCCGACAACATCCTGAGTGAGGCCGTCCGGGATATGGATTCGGCTTTCCTGGATGTTGATGTGATCGAAGAGATTCTCGTGCATGAAGGCGTTGTAGGAGGCGGGGTGATCCGGTGCCAGGCCCAGATACTCGTCCAGGTTGAACGTGGTCACGTGGCTGAAGTCCAGGCCGTCCTCTCGATGCATGCGGATCAGCTCGCGGTACAGCGCGAGGGGAGTGCTGCCGGTGGCGAGGCCAAGCACGGCGTCGGGTTTTTTGCGGATGGTGGCGGCAATCAGACGGGCGGCGAGGCAACTGGCTTCGCCGACGTTGGGACGGATGACGACTTCCATGACAGTGGACCTTTCGGGTTGGTGGAGTTCCTTCGTTGTTTCATCGGCGCCAAATTCCGGCTTCAGCTCAGTGCGGGGAACTCGGGACGGTCGTTTGCACCGACGATTCGAGTGGGCGGTTCGGCGGGATGCTGTTCTCCCCCGCTCCAGAGCGAGTATCGATAGAGAATCGCGAACTCGAATTCGGGTGCGTCCCCGCCCTGCCCGCCGACGATCTCCGCGCCGCGCCGGACATTGTCGCGCATCCAGGCGGGCAGACTGAGATGATAAGGATTGCGTCGAACTTCGCCGACGTGAAACGTGGTCGCGGCCACCTGTTCGGCGACCAGGTCGGGAGCGACTTCGATCATCAGGTTCGGGTGGCGGATCGGGTGCCAGAACTCGGTTTCCACGGTGGCGCACTCGAATGAGTCGGGCATCCGCGTCAAGGCGTCCATGACCAGGCAGTGCGTGCCCTCGTGCGTGCTGTTCCAATCCTCGCGGTGCGGCATGAACACCGCGCGGGGACGCCATTGTTCAAGGACCGACTGAACGAGTGCCACCTTGTCCGCCCAGGCCGACGGCTCGTTGGTTCGTCCTGTCTCATTGACGTGTTCCAGCCCCTCCGCGCAGAGGTTGACAAGCTCAACTCCCAGGAACGAGCAGGCGTTGCGCAGCTCCGCCAATCGAGCGGCGCGGCGGTCTTTGCGGCTGCCCAGCGTCACGGCGACGTTGACTGTGCGAACTCCGCATTCGCGCATCAGGCGCAGCGGCAGGGTTCCGACGATGCACTCGTCATCCGGGTGCGGCGAAAACATCAGCGCTACAGGCGCATCCGCGGGCGGCGCCGGGCGCGCCGGCGGCGCAAGCGTGCCCAACGGCAATTCGGACGCCTCGCGCTCGGCGCGGATCAGCGTTTCGACAAATTGAAGATACGGATTCGTCATGGTGCTTCTCAGTCGGTTCGCGAGGCCGGCAAACTGGCGGCGGCAACGGCCTGACCGACGCGGCGGCTTTCCTCGTCCGGCACATGGATGGACACGCCTGCGGCGATGTCCGGAAACTCGCGACTCAGCACGTCCCGCGCGGTATCGAGGATGATTTCCCCGCCGCGCCCCGAGGTCACGCGCCCGAGAATGAGCACGTCCTCGAACTCATAAAACAGACGGTACCACGGCAGAGAGTAGCCCAGGTACACGCCGATGGTTTGGAATATCCGCGCGGCAGCCGCGTCGCCCGCGTCCGCCTTCTTCTGCATCTGCTTGAGTCGCTCGGGAAGCCCCATGTCCTCCGGAAAGGAGAAACCGGCCGCCGGCGCCAGGCGGTTGACCGCCTGCTGCGAGAAGTGGAGCGCGCCCACGCCGACGTCGCCGGACCATTCATCCGCGTCCGCGTCCGGATTCAGGTTGACGGGCGCAAACGCCAACTCATTCAGCCAGCCCGTGATGCTGCCGCGCATATTCAGGTAGCCCACCGCCTCGCTGGACCCCATCGCGATGCCGAACATGCCCGGTTTGCCCAGAGACATGGCGCCGGCGAGCGCAGTGACGTCGCCGTCGTTGATGACCACCAGCGGCACGCCCCACTCGCGCCCGAGGCGTTCGAACATGGGTTGCACTTCCGAGGCAAACCGATCCTGCGGCACGGCGCGGAACAGCGAGGCGACCATGGGCCGGTTGTTCACGTAAACGCCGGCGGAACTGCCGCCGATGGCGTCGACGCGCGGCAGATGCGAAGCCGCCAGCCGCAGCCCCTCGCTGATTTTCTCGCAATGGTAGGCGGGATCGGCCTGCGTCTGCGGCTGCCAGGGAATTTCGGTGCTGAACACCGGTTCGCCGTCCCGAACCGCCGCCAGCTTGTAGTCGCTCGCCCCCAGGTCGAAACCGATCCGGCATCCGTCCAGATGTCCGCCAACCTTGGTTGCGGACTCTGCGGCGGAGGGCACCTCGTTCGGCGTGCAGGCACGCACCTCGAAGGGACGGTCGAAAATGCGTCCCATCAGATCGGCGTCGAACCCCCGCGGGCCGGCGGGTGCATACAGCGCCTGCAGCATCTCGCCCCATTGCCGGTCGCCCCCCATGTGCAGCGTGCAGCCTCCGCGGGCCCAAAGCAGAAACTTTGCCGCCCGCTCCACCACATGCCGGGTACCCTCATCGCCGTCGCCCGCGGGCAGAACCATCGCGTCCCAACGGCTGATCCGCCCCGCCGCATCCTCCAACGCCAGCGCGATCGGTTCGGCATTCCGCGCGCGGCCAACCTGTTCGGCATAGGCCAGCCACACGCGAATCGCGGGCCGATACGCCGGATCCAGCGGGGCCGGAGTCTCGGGAGTCGACGCCGACAGCAGGGATTGCAGAGTCATACTCGGTTCCTTCATGATTCCTTCCTGGTCCATTGCGAGATGGTTTTCATAGCGGCGTCCGCCTCCTCCCGGTTGCGGACTCCGCTGATGTTGTTGATCCACACGCCCTCGGGACTCAGCGACCGGAAGAGCAGCGGCAAATCGTCAACGGGGACAGCCGTGATCTCCATCGACTTGCCGCGTGCCTGGATGCGTTGATAGACATCGATCCAGTCCGCCCAGTAGCCCTGACCGGCGCCGGGCACCCACTGGACCGCGTGAATCTCGGGAATGTCCAGCAGCAGGTCCAGGTACCGCAGCGCGTCCGGACCGTCAAGGTGGTACAAGTTGCGGTCCATATGGCGGCATTCGCGAATGATTCCCGGCACGAACAGGTCTTCGAAGGACTCCTGCGAGATCATGCAGGAAAAGTCATTGGAGGGAATGTGGACGCGTCCCCTGCCGGTAACCGGACACCATGTCGTGCTCGGCATGCCCTCCGCGGACAACTTTTCGTGATAGAGATCGTACACCTCCAGGAACTCGTCGGTGATCCGGTCCGCAAGTTGTTTGATCCGCTCCGGGCATTCGATGGAGTCGATGAGCAGCGCCTGCGGATCACGAAACGCGGCAATGGCGTCCCCGCCGCCGTGCAGATCGGTATAACCGACGATGAACTGTCCGCGCGCCACCTCGAGAAGCGCGTCGGTCAACTCCAGAATCTTGCGGAAGTATTGGTTGTTCCGGTCCAGCTGCAGCGCGGCCAGCGACTCGTCCGACCAATCGTGCAGGATCGGCTCGCTCCAGGACGTGCACTCGCCAAATTCCAGCGGGCAACCGTAGAACGCGGAAAACACCTCGGGTCCCAGGTTGGGAATCACCACCGGCAGCGCTTCGCCCGCGAATACCGTGTTGTTCATGCGCGCGTGTGCAAGCTGCGCCTGGAACTCCGCGTCCATCCACCGCTCACGCCACGTCTCGTGACGGCTTTCCGGAGGCGCGATGCGCTCATCCTCCGCTTTCCCGTAGCGGATGCCGACCGGTGCCCGGTCGACAATTTCACGCTCCCACCAGGCCTCGAAACGCTCCATGACCTGTTCAAAATCCGGCTTGCATGCAAACACTATGCACCTCGCTTATTTCACGTCCTGAATCATGATTCAGGACGACCTGAAAAGTTGCGTCAACATACCATCCCCGCGCGCGATTGCACGCTCAGCGACCGCCTCCGCAGGGCAATTCCTTTCTGAGGAAGGGGAGCGGCGTGATCCCGCCCCCCCGATGGAGAGCGAGATTCCGGAGGTGCTTGAGGATTGTCATCTTGCTCATTTCGCGCCCTCCAACTCGGCCTTGATTGTCGGGGCCAGTTTGGTGGCGATTTCGATCATCCCCATGTCGGACGGGTGCAGCATATCGTGGTAGAGGCCGCTGAAGCCGAGCAGATCCGGGCCGTGGACATAATGGACATTCTTGTGCCCGGAGTTTTCGCATATCTCTTTCAGCGCCACTCGGAATTCCTCGGTCTTCCTGGCGCCGTCGCCGCCCCAATAATGACCGACGCCCCACGGGAAAATGCTGATGCAGAAGATGGGCGCGTCGGGGTGGCTTTTGGCAAGGGTGTCGATCATGTAGGTGGCGCGCTTGCGGAACTCCGGCGTGTCGAAGTGGCCGACCATGTTGACGGAGAGTTCGAGGACGGCCAGGTCCCAGGGCTGGGCGGCGATGTAGTCGGCCATCGCCTTTTCGCAGAATGCGGTGCCGCTTGAACCGAGGTTGACAAGGTCATAGCCCAGGTGCCGCGCGGTCAGCGAGTTCCACTGCAGGTCGGGACGGCTGGCGTTGTACCCTTGGGAGATCGAGGTGCCATAGCTCATCATGACCGGGCCCAGTTCATCCGCCGTGGGTGGCCGGACGTCGCCCTCGATGCCGTACAGCGTCGCGTCGCCGCCGTCGACAATCACCCGGCAGACCCGATTGGCGAAACGGCTGCGGGGATACTTGTCGATGAGATTGTACAGCAGTCCATGCCCCATCAGCCTCAACGGCCTGGCGTTGCCCCCTTTCCGAATACGGCGGCTGCCCGAATAGATATCCCCCCAGTAGAACGTGACCGTAGCCACGGACTCCGTTTGCAGGTGCAACCGGACATTCTCCGCCTTTTCCCCCTCATTGAGCACAAAGCGGATCTCGCTGTGCTTGGGCGCGAGCATGGTGTCGGCCCCGGTCTTGCCGCTGCTCTTGTTGGGCTCGGTCAGCTGATCACGCACCGACTTCGGCATCCGGTGCAGTCGGAGGCCCGTCCCATCGTCCGTCGGCTCCGCTCCGGCCAGGTTGTGAAGCTGCACTTTCTTGACAAAATCGGGCATTTCGGGTACCTCCTTGGCGGCCAACGTGGTGGCCAGTGAAACTGTAGCGGCGAGAATTATTCGCTTGGTGGTGCAAGTCGTGCTCATGTTGCGAATCCTTTTTTTGACAGAAAGATTTGGGACAGAAAGATGAAGCTTTTTAAAGAGTGCACCATTGGCATTTTGCTTTACCCATATTTCTGTCTACCACTTTTCTGTCACCCCCCCCCTACTCCACCCTGATCAGGGCGAAGTCGTGGTTTACGATGGTCAATTCGAAGACGCCGGGGGCGATGCGTTTCAGGCGCGACGGATCCCGCTCCGTGAGACTCAAGCCGTCATCAAGATCTTCATCGGGAGAAAACATATCCCCCATCGTCGACAGTTCCGGGGCTTGGGTTGCGGCGTGATTCACGGATTTCTCCCGCCCGGCCCGCAACTCGACGTCATGAGCCGTTGCGGACTCCGCAATGCCGAGAGCCTTCAGGTCGAGGATGAGGCGGACGGTATGCGTCGGCGCCCGAGCAGACGTTCCTGACGCACGCTTTTCCTGACGAGCTGCGGCCCGTGCCCTTTCCGAAACGTGCCTTTGACCACGGGGTCGGTCGCATCATCGAGGTAGATCTCATAGTTCTCGAAATGATGGAAGCCCCAGGTGGTTCGGCCGTAGTAGGCCAGCGTGCTGAGCGGGGTGTCCCTTTCCCACGAAAACGTGAGGGTTGCAGGCAGTTCGGCACTGGCACTCCCGAGCACCCAGGACTGTCCGGCATCGTCCCGACTGCCGGCCGCCGGCACCTGGCCGTCAACCACGGCGGGCGCGCTGTCGGGGTTGGCGCTGGCAGAGACCGTCGCCTGCGACGCGATGTTGCCCGCACTCGCCTCCACCCCCAGCAGGGCAATGCCCGCAAGAGCGAAGACAATGATGGCTGGAATGGTGCCGGCGGGCGTTGGACGTCCGCATAGCCGCAAACTCCGCCGGCATGACTTTGCTGCAGCTTGATGCGACACTGCCCGGGAGGCGCAACCGCCGGGAACACAGAGATCGGCTTTCGAGCTTACTTTGCCGGAAGGGATGGAATCGTTCATTTCACACACTCCGAACTTGGAATCTCACCGGCGTTTCCCTCAATATCTTTCTTGAAGAGCGAAAACAGCGTTTAGTCTGATGTCGGCGGAACTGGCCCCGATTCGGACCTCAAAATCTCCGGGTTCCCAAGTCCACGCATCTGTCCCGACATCCCAGAATCGGAAAGCCTCCTCGCCGAGTGTGAAGGAGACTTCCCGGCTCTCTCCGGGCTGGAGTTCCACCTTCTTTAGCCCCTTGAGTTCCTGCTCGGGGCGCGGCAGGGAAGCTTCGCAATCACGAAGGTAGAGTTGAACCCCTTCGGCGCCTGCGACAGTCCCCGTATTGGTGAGGACAAAGCGGACGGTCGCGTTCGGCCCGTCGCCGGGTACGACAGTCAGGCCGCCATATGCAAAATCGGTGTAGCCGAGTCCATGCCCCAGGGGGAAGAGGGGCTCAATTTTATGCTTCTCAAAATGCCGGTGGCCAACAAATACTCCTTCGCTGTAGTGGATCTTTCCGTTTGCCCCCGGGTAGTCGGCGGCACAGGAACTGTCTTCGAAGCGTTTGGGGAAGGTGCTGGGCAGTTTGCCGCTGGGATTGACCTTGCCGAAGAGAAGATTGGCCACGGCGCGACCGTTCTCCATGCCGGGATACCAGCATTCGAGAATCCCGGCGACCTGATCGACCCACAGGCTCATGTCAACCGCGCTTCCATTGTACAGAGCGACGACGGTATCGGGGTTGGCGGCGGCGACGGTCTGAATCAGTTCGTCCTGTCCATCGGGCAGGCTGAAAGATTCACGATCGTTGCCTTCATGTTCGTACTTGTCGTTGAGGCCGGCAAAGAGAATCACGGCATCGGCCGCTTCAGCCAGCGCCACGGCGCGAGCCGGAACCGCCTCTTCCTGCGGCGTGGAGCTGACGAGCCGCAGGCCGCCGTAGCCCCGGGTCTTGGCGAAGCTGAGTTCAAAGGAGTGGGATTGGCCTCCATTCAACTCGATTTTGCCTTTGATGGGAATGTTGATCTGGGGATTCCCCCAGTTCGACACCACCTCGCGACCGCCGATGAACAGTTTCGCCTTCTCGTCGTTGGTCAGCATGAAGTGGTGGGCGCCGGAGGCGTCTGGGGTGTAGGTGGCCCGCCAGCGTATCGAATATCCATGATCCGGAACCCCTTCACGGGGGGAGGTGTTGCTGAAGTAGTAGTGCGCTTTCATGTCCGTTTCGTGGTCGATGAACAGCGGGGTGCCGTCACAGTCGGGATTGTCGTAGTACTCCACGGCAAAACCGGGGCGGGTCTCGCCGTCGATTTGGCAGCTGAAGTGACTGGAGTCCAACGGCTTTTCAGCGGAAAAGATGGTGCAGCCCGGCTCGTAAAGCACCTCCACATCCTCGCCGAGCGCTTCCCGGATGCCCTGGAGCGCAGTAATATGGTAGGGCGGGTCGACCAGACTGCTCCCACCCCCGCCCAGAACGGGCTGGTTGGCCAGCGGCCCGAGGACGGCAAGCTTCTTGCGCCCCTTCCGAAACGCTTCGAGATCGAAGGGCAGAACCGCCCTGTCATTCTTGAGCAGTACCATCCCTTCCTCGGCGACCTGTCGTGACAAAGCTTGATGTTCAGGCGTGTTGGCCTGGTTCCCGCCGACGGCTTCTTGACACTTCCTATAGAGTCCAAGGATCGGGAGAACGAGGGCGTCGATATCCGACTCGTCAAGGGCGCCGTCGGCGATTGCGTCTTTCAGCCCATGGTTGAGAAATTTTCCGGGGCCGGGCATCTCGATGTTGCAGCCTGCCTTCACCGTTTCGGCGCCGCTGTGGACCGCGCCCCAGTCGGAGACGACCACCCCTTCGTAGCCCCAGTCCCGGCGGAGAATATCGGTGAGGAGTTCCCGGTTTTCGCAGGCGTGGACGCCGTTCACTCTATTGTAGGAAGCCATCACGGTCCAGGGCTGGGTGGCTTTGACAACGGCTTCAAACATGGAGAGATAGAGTTCGCGCAGGGTGCGTTTGTCCACCTCGGCGGAGATGGACAAACGCTGAAACTCCTGGTTGTTGACGGCAAAGTGTTTGAGGCTGACGCCGATGCCTTCACTCTGAACCCCGTCGATATATGGAATGGACATCGCAAGGGTCCAATGGGGATCCTCGCTGAAGCTCTCGAAATTTCGTCCGCCAATGGGAACGCGGTGCAGGTTGATGCAGGGGGCGAGAAGGATGTGAAATCCCTTGGCCCGCGCCTCCCGCCCCAGGGCCCTGCCCACTTCCTCGACAAGGTCGGGGCGAAGAGATGCCGCCATGCAGACCACGGCCGGGAAGTTGGTGGAGGGGCCGACCGTTCCCCCCTGTTCGACGGGAGTAGAACGCAGCCCCACAGGCCCGTCCATCATGCGGATGGGTTCGAGCCCCACTCGATCAATCCCGTCCAGTCCCCAGACACTCTCCCCGGAAAGCAGGGATATCTTCTCGTCGAGGGTGAGTTGGTTTAACAAGTTGATGCTGGTCATGCTGGTTCGCCTCCGCAGATCTGTTGTTTCATTGCCACAAGGCCGGTGGCGCCATAGCTATGTCCACAGAATTTGGTTGGATCCGGTCAGTTGAGTTAGCAATGGCTTTAGTATCAACGGGCATCCCTGCCTGTTGTGAAGTTCTCCGCACCCAGGATGGCCGCAGTACGTAAGCAATCCAACCAAATTCTGTGGACATAGCGCCATAGGGCCGGAACATCCAGCCGTGCATCTGCTCCAGTCCCATGAAGTGCTGTTTGCCGACGCAGGTGGTCTGGTAACCGGCTTGAGCGAAATGCTTGGGATAGGTCCAGGTCTGGGGATTCAGCCCATCACCGTAACGAAGGGCACCAAGTTCCCGGACATATCTGCCGATCAGGATTGAATAGCGGCCCGGCATGCAGATCGGGTTGTTGCAGTAGGCACTGTTGAACAGGACGCTGCAGGACGCCAGCCGGTCCAGGTTCGGGGTGCGGGCGATGGGGTCACCCATGCAGCCCATGTATTGCGGTGCCTGCTCGTCGGTGCAGATGAGCAGAATGTGGGGCGGATGGTTCACAACAACTCCACCATCTGGTAGCCGCCAATACGGGGTAATTGGAAGGTCATATACTCGCCGTCACGGCCGGACGGCAAGGTCTCGTCCTCGGGAACCAGGCGAACGGTCGAAGCGTCGGTGCGCAGGCTCACCTTCACATCGTGCAGCGGAATCACATCCTCGACGATGTCGCACTTGTCATTGTTGCGGCGGGGGATGTAGTTGAGCAGGTGCACGAGGGTGCGACCTTCTTTCTCCTGGCGCATGACTGAGACAACCAGCGAGTGCGGAACGTTCTCCAGCCGGACCAATGGGGCTGGCAGCAGGCGGTCGAGGACACCTTTGAGCAGCTGCCGCGCCCACTGCGGAGCACAGTCTCCATAGAGGGAGAAGATGGGCTGGGAAATGTAGCCGGTGTTTTCGGTCATGACCACGGCCGGGGCGTAGACCTGGCCGGTCGTGGGCGCATGCCGGTGTGAGCAGAAATGCCGCCAGGTGCGATTGAAGTAGGGGGCAACCATTTCGGCCAGAACGATCGCACCGGCCTTCGCAGCAACCCTGGAACCGCGCATCTCATCCTTTTTGTCCCAGCCGCGCGTCTGGTAGGAGGCGTATTCGGTGTTGCGAAGTCCGCAACCGAAATCGGCGGCGGGCTTGACGAACGGCACATCCCATTCATCTTCGCCGAGATAGTCCACACCAAGGTCGATGGCGAAACGGCCGCCGTCGGGGACAAGCCCGGCCCGGTGGCTGGCGATTACCTTGCCGCCGGCGGAAACGAACGCCTGGATCTTGGCGACCAGCTCCTCATCGACCGGAATCTGTTCCACCAGGATCAGCACGTTATACTTTGCGAAGTCCGCGGCGGCGTCGACGATGTCGAATTGCTGGTGCAGTTCCTGAAGCATGTGGACGGCGCCCTTGATGTCTTTCCCAACTGCCGTGTGCTCGGCCGTTCGACTGAACGCCTCCGGCGAAAGCACCGCGACGTCGGTGACGGGCGTTGCCCCCGCACACCACGCCTCGCGCTCGGCAACCTGGCGATAGACGCCGCCAATCAGGTCGTAGGTGTGCTCACAGAGCTTGCCGCGCGGCGGGAGCTGGTCGCCGATGCAGCATTTGCCGCCCTGGGCCAGCATGCTGAAACACTCGAACTCGAGCGCCTCCTTATTCTTGAACGAGTGAAAGTCGCCCCAGGCCGTGTGGAACTTGCCGGTCATGCCGAGGAACTGCTTGCCCAGCGTCCGGGCGTAGCGGGCGCTCAAGGGGAAATGGGTGTACCCCCAGGCAAAGGGCAGGCTCTCCAGTTCGAGGTGCGTGTAGGCGTCGATGGAATTGCGTATCGCCGGGCCGACATGGCCGGCATTGTAGAAAATCAGCACCTCGGGATCGATGTCCTGGACGAAGCGGGTCATGTCGGTCTTGAACTCGTCCAGCATCGCGAAGGCAAACGCCATTCGCTGCTCCTTGTCGCTGGGGTCGAGCCCCTGGGCCGTCATGGACGCCTGACAGTATTGGCAACTGCATTCACGCGGGATGACAATATCGAACCAGAAACCGTCCACCGGGACGCAGTTGAAGATGTCGCGGACATGCTCTTTGAGAAAATCCCGGTACGGCGTATTGACGCAGATATTGGTGTAGAAGCCCGGCTCGTAGTAGTTGGTGTTGGTGCCGTTCCACTCATGGCGCACCAGCCACTCGGGATGCTCCTTGACCGTCTGCATGTCCCACTGCACGGTGACGTAAACCGGCGCCTTGATGCCGCGGGCATGGCAGGCCTCGATCTGTTCCTTGAGCAGATTGCGGGTCAGGTGCGGGTGCTTCTTTTCGGGAAACGCCTGGCTGTCGTAGTACATCCAGCCGTGATGCCCGCGGGCAAACAGGTTGATCGAATTCACCTGCGCCTCGGCCAGCGTGTCGGCAAATTCGGCGGGATCGAAATCCGCGCCGATGCCCTCGATGGACTCGTGAGTGTGGAAATCAAGATGGATCTGGCGGAATGGCAGTTCATTCATCGTTTTGGAGTTCAGTGTTCAGGGTTGAGTGTTTTGGGAAAGGGTGGGCATTCGATCCGAGAATGGCTCGACACAATACCATTGGGCTTAATAATTGCCAGGTAGAATGTCCGCTTTCTTGGCCACTTTTTGCGTCTGGCGCCGGCACCTAACCGGGGCTCTCCTTCAGTAGCTCAGCGGGCCGGCACCCTTATAGTTCTTCGGCCAGGCCAGGCGGGCGCCCATGCCGGAAGGTTCGCCGTAGGGACGGAACGGGACGCGGGCGGCAATCTCATCGAGCTTGGCCAACACGTCGGCCGGCAGAGGGCCAGCCTCGATTGACGCCACGTTCTGCTCCAGTTCCGTCACGTTGCGGGCCCCCATCAGCACGGTGTCGACATTGGAATTGGACGCGACGAAGCGGATTGCCATGTCGGCGACGGTCATGCCGAGTTCCTCGCAGAGAGCGTATAGGTCCTTGAACTGTTGTCGGCGGGCGGGATGCAGCCAGTAGACGGTATCGTCGTACACGGCATCGTGCTTGGTGGCCAACCCGCCCTGCTGCAGCGGGGAGCCGGCGACGACGCCCATGCCCTGCTTTTTCGCTTCGGCAATGACAACATCCTCGGCTTCGCGGTAGAGGAGCGAATAGTTGAAGGCGGTCAGAACCATGTCGAATTTGCCGCTGCGGACCAAGTGCCCCATCTCGGTAACGCCGGTGCCGCCCAGGCCGATGTTCTTGAGCACGCCCTGTTCCCGATAGCTGGTCAGTACGTCGAGCACCGGTCCTTCGACGTTGAGCATGTCGGCCCACCAGTCGAAATGCCCGGGCCGGTCCGGCTCATGGATCATGACCATCTCGAAATGGTCGGTGCCGAGCAGCTTGAGGGAGTTCTCGATGGATGCCTTGATCACGTCGGGATTCTGCGCCTCGAAGGTTTCCGGATCGCCACCGACCTTGGTCGACAGCACCGGCGGCCGACCGGTTCTGGCGAAGACATTTCCCAAGACTTCCTCGCTCTTGCCGTAGCCGGGAGCGGTATCCACGTAGTTGACGCCCAGTTCATAGGCGCGGCTTACTGTGGCGACGGCTTCGTCAAGTTGCCCGTCGCCGCCGGCGACAAACAGGCCGCCAAGAGAAAGATGGCTGACTTCGAGTTTCGTTTTGCCGAGGGTGTTTTTCTTCATGTTCTTTCTGTGCTTTGTGCTTGGTTCGTTGCTGTACGCGAGGAGCGTCCCGGGGGGGGAGGGCGAAGTTTCCGCCAAGTGAACCCGTTTTCGTTCTGCCGGGGCTCACTGCAACATAGCGCTGGTTATTTCCTCCGTCAAGGTGACGGCAGCATCACTTTGAGTTGCGGCCTTGAGGCTGGTGCTGAGAAGGTGATGGAGTGTTGTCCGGAACTCAGCACCGCAGGTTCAAGGGGTGCGCACGTTGAACGACATAGTCCCGGACTGAATTATGAGCGCGATCGCTCTCGGGCTGAAAGCCCGAAAAACGCAACGGAATTCGGCAGTTCAATTTGCGCTAAATTATGAGTTCTGTAAATTCACATCCGTCCTTAAAGTGAGGAGGTGTCCGGATCACCCGGCAGGCACACCTCACAGGGAAGGACAAAGCTACGGCAGCCGCCGATGGCGCTATGACGTCTGCGGGAACGGCTCATCTCTCTTTTCCTTATAGCTCTGCGGCATGCTTTCGCGCTCGATGCCGCAGGCTTGCAGGGCTTCCGCAAGGGCGGATGCGATGTCGGAAAGCTCGTCGCCGCGTTCCGCATCTCCGGAGTCGTGGTATTCCAGGCTCTCGAAACTGAGACCGGCAAACGCGGCACAAGCAGCTTCAAGCAACAGAGGGATTTTCTCGACCACCGCGAGAGTTCAGAACACAACAAGTCCCCTCTTCCAATGGCTTTGTTCACTTACTGTGTTGGGAGTCGTGACAAATATTGCACAGTGTGAGCAGGTTTTTCTGATGCACCGTTTGCGACGTAGCGAAGTTCATCCCCGGGGGCAGGCCTTCCAACATTTTGCTGTGGTTGCGGAGCACGCAAACGTCCGGTCCGCAACTTCCGCTATACCTTGTGGGATTCCTTTACTAGACCCTGCCCAGAAAGGGTCATGCCAGTACCCTGTGCTAGTGAATATTGTCGATCAGAATCGACACAATGGGGCGTTTCCGTCGTTTGCCCCTGACGAACCGTGCGCTGTCGAATCGCTTGCGGTTATGCGGACTTCGCCTGAGCCTTCAGCGTCAGTTTGGGCGCGGAGCGGCCTTCGACCACGTTCTTGTCGATGGTGCAGGCGTCAACATCGGTGCGCGCGGGCACCTCGAACATGATGTCGACCATCATCGACTCGAGGATGGCGCGCAGCCCGCGGGCGCCAGTGCCGCGTGTGATCGCCTTCTTCGCCAAGGCGCGCAACGCCCCCTCGGTGAAGTTCAATTCGACACCCTCCATCGCGAACAGCGCCTGGTACTGCGAGACGAGCGCGTTGCGCGTGGAGGTCATGATGTGAACCAAATCATCCTCGGTGAGCGGATGCAGCGGCGACAACACCGGCAGGCGGCCGACGAATTCGGGGATCAGCCCGAACTGCAGCAGGTCCTCCGGCTCGACGTGATTGAGCACCTCGTGGTCCTCGAGCGCGTTGGCGTGAGGCTCGCGCTTGGTCAGGGCGTCGCCGAAGCCGAGCACGCGCTTGCCGATGCGCCGGCGGACGACTTTGTCGAGCCCGACGAACGCGCCGGCGCAGATGAACAGGATGTTGCTGGTGTCGACTCTCAGGTACTCCTGCTGGGGATGCTTGCGTCCGCCCTTCGGGGGGATGTTGGCGATGGTGCCCTCGAGGATTTTGAGCAGGGCCTGCTGGACACCTTCGCCGGACACGTCGCGCGTGATCGAGACGTTTTCGGTGCGGCGGGCGATCTTGTCGATTTCGTCGACGTAGATGATGCCGACCTGGGCCTGCTGGATGTCGTAGTCCGCGGCCTGCACCAGGTGGAGGATGATGTTCTCGACATCCTCGCCCACGTAGCCTGCCTCGGTGATCGTGGTGGCGTCGGTGATGGCGAAGGGTACATCGAGCTTGCGGGCCAGCGTGCGCGCCAGCAGCGTCTTGCCGCAGCCGGTCGGGCCGATCATCAGCACGTTGCTCTTTTCGATCTCGACATCCCGCAGTTCGTCGGCGTTGCGGGTGTGCTCCAGGCGTTTGTAGTGGTTGTGAACGGCGACGGAGAGCATGCGCTTGACCGACTCCTGCCCGACCACATACTCGTCCAGATGGTCCTTGATGGCGCCGGGGGTGGGCACGGTCAGCTCGGGAAGCGGCGGCGGCGGCGCGGGTGCCGGACTTTCCTCCTCGGACTCTTCGGTAGCGGCCGGTCCCTCACCGCCGAGCATGCGTTGGCACACCTCGACGCAGTCGGCGCAGATCATCACGCCGGTCGGACTGGATATCATGGGGGGGGCATCCTGACTTTCGCGCCCGCAAAAGGCGCAAAAGCTGCTGTTGGTGGTATTCTGCTTTGCCATTGGGTTCCTTGGCTGTCAGTGCTGCGGATCGGGAAGTTAGATGAGTCTCGAAGCGCGCGGTTATTTCGCCTCGTCCGGTTTGACGCCGGCCTGGAGAATCTCGTCGACGACGCCGTATTCCTTCGCCTCGATTGCGGACATGAAGTAGTCGCGGTCGGTATCCTTTTCAATGCGCTCGAGCGGCTGTCCGGTATGCGAGGAAAGGATGTTGTTGAGCGTTTCGCGCACGCGGACGATTTCGCGGGCCTGGATGTGGATGTCCGCAGCCGATCCCTCCGCGCCGCCGAGCGGCTGGTGGATCATGATGCGGGCGTTGGGCAAGGCGAAGCGCTTGCCCTTGGCGCCGGCGGCGAGCAGGATCGCGCCCATGCTGGCGGCCTGGCCCACACAGTAGGTGCGGACATCGCAGCTGAGCATCTCCATGGTGTCGTACACGGCCATGCCGGCGGTCACCGATCCGCCCGGGGTGTTGATGTAGAACTCGATGTCCTTCTTCGGGTCTTCGGACTGCAGGTAGAGCAGCTGGGCGACCATCAGGTTGGCGATGTGGTCGTCCACCGGCGTGCCGAGCAGCACGATCCGGTCCTTCAACAGCCGGGAGTAGATGTCGTAGCCGCGTTCGCCGTGAGCGGTGGGCTCGACGACCATCGGGACGTAGGCTTGGGAACGTTCAGTCATGTTCAGCTCCGTATTCAGACCGCGTGCGGACAGCGGTCGATTGGTTGCGGTTCGAATTGATTCAAGAGGTTTGGAACGACTTCATCCGCCCTCGGCAGGGTCGCTCTCCGCTTCCTCGGGTTCCTCGATGGTGACCTTGTCCAGCAGGTGGACTATGGTCTTGCCCTCGCGCAAATCCATGAACACGTCCACAAGGCGACCATTCTCGCGGAGACGGTCTTTGAGCGCCTTCGGGGTCATCTGGTGCATGCCCGCCATTTGTTCGATGGCCTGGTCCAGCTCCTTGCCGTCGACTTCAATGTTTTCCTGGTCGGCAATCCGACGCAGGACGTACTGCCGCTGCAGGCGCCGGCGCGCCTCCTCCTGGACCTGCTCCCACACCTGCTTCTGAAACTCCTCCTGCTGCACCTGCTCCGGATTCTGCCGAACAAGCTGCTGCAGACGGGACTGAAACAGGTCGTAGGACTCTCTGGCCAGCAACCCCGGCGGCACGGAAAAATCCAGGCCCTCGGTCAGCTTTTCGAGCAGGTCCTCGCGCAGGCTGCGCTGGCGAGTCTGCTCATCCTCTTGCCGGAGGTGGCGGCGCACACTGTCGCGAAGCTCCTGGGCGCTCTCGACGCCGAATTGGGTTTTGGCCATTTCGTCGGTCAACTCCGGGGTGCTCTGGGTTTGCACCTCGTGAACGGTCACGGTGTAGTCGGCGACGTTGCCGGCCAAGCTGCTCTCGACGAAGGATTCCGGAAACATGACATCGATGTTGACCGTTTCGCCGGCCTCGCAGCCCAAGAGCTGCTCGGTGGCGCCGGGCAGCATCTCGGGTTCTCTGAGCGGCAGCGTGGTGTCGTCGGCGTCCAACAGAAACCGAGCGGTTTCGGGCAGCTCGTCGCTGTCTATGTCCCGCACGGCGCCGTGATAGTCGACACGGAGCAAGTCACCCTCCTCGGCGGGACGGTCGACGGTCTCGAACGCGGCCCGCTGCTCGATGATTCGGCCCAGGAACGCCTCGACACTCTCGTCGTCCACGCTGCTGGGGCGCCGCTGGATGGTGAGGTTGTCGATGTCCGGAAGCTCGAAGAAGGGCGCCACATCGAAAGTGATGGAGTAGACCAGCGGCTGGTTCGGATCCTCAATGCTCAGCGCCTGCTCGTTCTCGATGCGCGGCTGCGTCTCCGGCTTGATTTTCTCCTGGCGCAGAGCTTCGGCCGTGCATTGTTCCACCAGCTTACTGAGGGTTTCACTCAGAATCTTCGGGCGATACTTGCGCTCGAGCAGTTTGCGCGGCGACTTTCCGGCACGGAACCCGGGAATTTGCGCGGCGCCCTGAAACGTTTTCAGCACGTCTTCGTACTGCGCGCGGACTCGTTCGGCGGGGACTTCGATGTCCACCTTCATGCGGCAGGGTTCGAGTTCGCTGGCCACTACTGTGAGATTGGATGTGTTGGTGTCTGTCATACCTTGCTCTGTGTTCGCTGGGGAATGATTGGAACGGCCGGTCGCAGCCATTCGTCAAAACGACTTACTATATTTCCTCTTCCCCACCTGTCCATAGGTCCTCTTGCCATTGCGCAACAACGCGCCGGCGTGTACATTCCCGCCTTGCCCCGAAAGTCCGAAAATCCGCCAGGAGAAAGACGTTTGCCTGTATCGAACGCATCCACCGAAACCGATCTGTCCCCCGGGGTATCCCATGCCGATCTCGCCAGTGCGCGCAGCCGGAACGCATGCGACACAGCCGCCTGGAACCGGCTGATCGAACAGTATCCCGCCGGGATCACTGACTACTACCTCTCTCTTGCCGATCCCGACGATCCCGACGATCCCATCCTGCGCCAATGCATGCCCGATCCGCGGGAGTTGGACGACGAAGACATCGCCGACCCCGATCCCTTGGCCGAGGTGCGCGACTCCCCCCTGCCCGGACTAGTGCACCGGTACCCGGACCGCGTCCTGCTGATCGCGACCAACCGGTGCGCGGTGCGCTGCCGGCACTGCCTGCGCAAACGGATTTGGGCGGTCGAGCAGGGCGAAACGCTCGATCCCGGCTCCGTCGAGGCCGCCGTCGCCTACCTTGATCAGCATCCCGAAGTGCGCGAAGTCCTCGTCTCCGGCGGCGATCCGCTGACGCTGGCGGACGACTATCTCGATCACCTGCTGAGCCGCCTGCGTTCCGTCCCCCATCTCGAAATTCTGCGCATCGGCACACGCATGCCCGTCGTGCAGCCGAGCCGCATCACCGACGGATTGTGCCGTATGCTGCAAAGCCATCGTCCGCTTTGGGTGGCAACCCAATTCAATCATCCGGCTGAACTCACAGAGGAGGCTCGATCCGCCTGCGCGCGCATCATCGATGGCGGCATCCCCATCGTCAACCAAACCGTGCTGCTGAAGGGGATCAACGACAATGCCGACATCCTTGAAGCACTGTTCCGCGGATTGCTGACCTTCGGCGTCAAGCCCTATTATCTGTTTCACGGCGACCCGGTGCGGGGCACTCTGCACTTCAGGACGGGGGTGCGTGCGGGACTGGAAATTATGAGCATCCTGCGCGAACGCCTGTCCGGGCTGGCGCGGCCCGCGTTCGCGGTCGACCTGCCCGGCGGCGAGGGCAAAGTGGTCCTCACGCCCGAAATTCCGATTCGCGACAGACCTGACGGCAGCGTCGAGATACCGATGAGAGGCGGCCGACGAATTCAGTATTTCTGAATTTGAAGCCGTGACAAACCCCGTTGACAGCGCACAGCCGCACCAGTTGCGTTGAAAGTATCGCGCAGCCCTCTATAGTACCGGTTTGTTTTCGTGCGCGCGGGTGCCGCGAACAAGCGCATGGCCGAAGCAACACACAGCCGCGCAGCCGTCAAGTTCAACCATTTGAACAAGGGAAGCCGGGCCGCCGAGGCGGACCGGGATTCCGGAGTCAGACTCATGCCCACATACGAATACAAATGCCTGCAATGCAATCATCGCTTTGATCACTTTCAAACGATGACCGATGATCCGCTCAGCACCTGCCCGGACTGCGGCGGCAACGTCAAACGACTCATCGGCGCCGGCGCCGGAATCATCTTCAAAGGCAGCGGGTTCTACTGCACGGACTATAAAAATACCGGCAGCCAACCCGCCGACACCAGTGCCGCGAACGCTACAGAGTCTTCCGGGAAAACCGACGGAAAGGCCGAAAAATCCGCCCCCGCCAAGGAAACCGTAAACAAGGAAGCCGCCGTCTCATGATCCGATGCCCCAAATGCGATGCGGAAAACCAAATTGGCGCCATCTTCTGCCGCTCCTGCGGTGAACGGCTCAATTTGGAAGACCTCAAGCCCGAAGATATTGCCAGCCAAAACCGCTCGAGCGGACTCAAAACGGTCGCCGTCATCTGCGGACGGGCCATCAAACTGGCGATTTTTCTCCTGATCGTCCTGTGCCTGGTCGGACTGTTCATCCCACCGCCGCAAGGCATTGAGAAGTACGAGAACGGCGAACGCCGATATCGAGGCGCGCTCGCCAAGCTGGACTCGCTCCGCCGCGGCGTGCCCGCCGGCACCCAATACACGCTGTCCACTGCGGAAATCAATGCTCTCGCCGATGCCCAGGGCGGCTTTGCCGACGACAGCTGGGGCGTGCGCAATGACTATGAGCAGACCGGCAAGGGCATCCTGCATTCCGAGGATGTCCATGTCTGGCCCCGCAGCGGCGGATACGTCAAGTGCGTGCTCAAATCCAAGCTGATGGGCAAACTGCCTCTGTACATCACTGTTCTCTTTCAACTGGAAGTCGGCGACGAGGGTTTGGAAAGCAACGTCGTCTCCGCCAAAGTCGGCCGTGTCCCCATGCCGGGGCCGGCGGCGCAATTTCCTCTAACGCGTTTCGAAACCATTTTCCCCGACGCGCCCGAGCTCTTCCAGGATGTTGCACCCCGAATCGGACGCATCGAAACTTCGTCGGACGAAATCGCCATCGAGGCGGCATCCCCCACTGACGGGTAACCCCCCCCATTGCCGCTGACCGACGGCGGCGAAACTCCACAACAAACAAAGGCCAAAACATGGACGCATTGATTCGCAAAGCATTGACCGTGACAGCTGCCCTCACGATGGTTGCGTCGGCATACGCCGGCCCGACATTCAAGCTGAACGAGGACGGAATCAACTTGAACGTCGGCGGCGACCTCCGTCTGCGTCTGACCCACTACAACCGGAACGCGCTGCCGCTGCCGGGCGGGACGGCACTGGGCGGTCCCTTCGGCGGGCAGGAACTGAACGACCTGGACGACCTGCAGTACCTTCGGCTGCGCACTCGGGTCTGGGGACGGCTGACGCTTTCCGAGCAGGTCTCGGTGTACGCCCGGCTCGCCAACCGCAGCCAGTATTTCGGCGACCGCCACATGTCCCCGAAAAACGACTACGGCGAACCCAGCGAGACCTGGGCGTTCTGGGACGAAACCGTGGTCGACAATCTCTATCTCGATGTCGCGTCACCCTTCGGCGCCAATGCCTGGTCGCTGCGCATCGGACGACAGGACATCATCCTCGGCAACGGCCTGGTCTTCCTCGAGGGCACCCCCTACGACCAGGAGCGAGGCATCTACTTCGATGGCCTGCGTGCCGACTATGTTTGCGGACCCCGCACGCTCACCCTGCTGGCCCTGCACAATCATGCCCAGGATGACCGCGGAGCGCTCTTCAACGACCAGGACCGCCGCCTGCGCCGCGGCGAGACCGGAGTGCTGGGCGCATACTTCACCCAGCAAAACGTCCGCGAGAACATGAGCGCCGACCTGTACGCATTCCACATCGACATCGACGACGACGCTCCGGGCGCCGCCGATCCCGGCGAACTCAACCATCCCGACGATGAAAACGCCACCATCAACCTGGTTGGCGCCCGGCTTTTCGGCGCGTTCGACGATAAGACGGACTACAGCGTGGAAGTGGCCCGCGAATTCGGAACCTACAACGGCGCAGGCGCCAAGCAGGACCTCAAAGGCTGGATGGCCGATGCACGCCTAAACCTCAAGCACTGGGCCGACCATCCGTTCAACCCCGTCGTTGGACTCGAATACACCTACATGAGCGGCGCGGAGCGCGACGGCGACGGCGACTACGAGGGCTGGCATCCCGCCTTCGCCGAATACCCCATCTGGCGCGAGGAACTGCTGCCCCTCAAAATTTACGCCAACTGGACCAATCTCCACCAGGCCCGGCTCGCCGTCGACATGGCGATCAACGAAAAAGCCAGTCTGCAAATCGCCGGCGCCACGCTGCACGCCGACGAAAAAGACACGCCCTTGGTCGAAGGAGTGAATCCCGAGGGCCGTCATGTCGGCGAACTGCTCTGCGCGTTTCTGGACTACCACATCCTGCCGCGGATGACCGTTTCCCTCGAGGCCTCCCAATTTTATCCCGGCAGCCACCTGCCGGGCATGAAGACCGCCGAATGGCTCCGCTTCCAAACCGTCTTCCGCTTCTGAATTCGCGTTGAAACCAGCCCTGCCCCGTCCACCTGCCCAGGCACCCATGGCGCCGCAGACCACAGGCACGGTGCACAGCAGGCCCTGTAGGCGGTAGGTACTGCCGGCGGCAGTTACCGCGGGCGGGCCATTATTGGCCGCCATTGCCGCCATTGCAACACCCAGGATCAAGGCTTCCCAAATGCCCATCCGCAACGTTCTCTTTGTTCCCGTCGACGACCTGCGCCCCCAGCTTGGATGCTGCGGCTCCGACTGGATTCACACACCCAACATCGACGCGCTTGCCGCGTCCGGCGTCGTCCTGGACCGCGCCTACTGCCAACAGGCGATTTGCGCGCCATCGCGGATCAGCGTTCTCTCCGGGTGCCGTCCGGATACAACCGAGGTGTATGACCTCAAAACACCCCTCCGTACCGCCATGCCGGATGTGCTGTCACTCCCGCAGCACTTCAAGCAAAACGGGTTCGAGACCGTCTCCATCGGCAAAGTGTACCACCACGGCAAGGATGATCTCGAAGGGTGGACCCAACCGCCCACCCAGGCAAAAGGCGATTGGAAAGGCCGCGGATACCTCACCGACGAAGCCATCGAAGCCATGGAGAACTACGCCCCGGTCCGCGAAAAGCGCGGCGATACGCGCACGGGGGTCGGCCCAGCTTTCGAGGCTGCGGATGTGGATGATGAAGGCTATCACGACGGCCTGGAAGCCCGGGCCGCCATCGAGGCATTGCAGGAACTGAGCGCGGGTGACAAGCCGTTCTTTCTCGCCCTCGGGTTCCACAAGCCGCACCTGCCGTTCAATGCTCCGAAACGCTACTGGGACCTGTATGGGCGCGACCAACTGCCGCTTGCCCCGAATCGCTTCGCCCCCGAAGCGGCGCCACCGTTTGCTCTGACCAATTACGGTGAACTGCGGGGATACTTCGGCATCCCCGACGAGGGCGGCATCCCCGACGATTTGGCGCGGAAACTCATTCACGGCTATGCCGCCTGCGTAAGCTACATGGATGCGCAACTGGGCAAGGTTCTGGATGAGCTGAAGCGGCTGGGCCATTGGGAGGACACCGCCATCGTCCTGTGGGGTGACCACGGCTGGAAACTCGGAGAGCACAACTCTTGGTCCAAACACACGAACTTCGAGATCGACGCCCGCGCTCCCCTCATCGTCCGCGCGCCCGGCGTGGCCAAAGAAGGCACGCACGCCGCCGGGCTGGTGGAGTTTGTGGACATGTATCCCACGCTCTGCGAGCTGTGCGGACTTGAACCCCCCGCACACCTGGAAGGAACCAGTTTCGCACAGCTGCTGGCAGATCCGGACCGGGAGTGGAAGTCAGCCGCCTTCAGCCAATATCCGCGGCCGGATCTCATGGGCTACACCATGCGGACTGACCGGTACCGCTACACCGAATGGCAATCCACCGATGACGGCAGCATCGAGGCGCGAGAACTGTACGATCACCATACCGATCCGCAGGAAAACGTGAACATCGCACCCCGAACCGACAAAAAACTCCTCGACAAGCTTTCCGAACAGATTGCACAGCAACGAATGCCCCGAGCCTGACCCTGCCCAGGGACGGAACCCTTTCAGGGTTCAAATAATGGTTGAACTCAGTTCCCAGGGTAGCGCCTGGCGGCGCAACCCTGGGCTGTGGGACAATACCCCTTCGGGGTAGCGGAACCTTCGGGGTGGCCAAGCCTTCGGGGTGGCGGAGCCCTTCGGAGGGCCGTCCCCAAGGGCCTGTTTCCATAAAATCAAGAATTCTGTCATTTGGGTGGACGCAAACGGCGACGCTGAGCGTGGACGTGGCACAAAACCACCGCTCCGACAGACAAGCGCCGCCCGGTAAACCCCAAGCGTCGCCGCAAGCGTCCACCCGGTTTTCGTTTTCCTGTCCTTGGTTCTCGGCCCAACGGCCCGAAGGCAATTCGGTACCACCTACTCTTCCGCAAGATCAAGAGTCCCGGATTTCCAGCCCGAAAAATCCTGTGGCGCCTCATTTTTTGACAGAAAAATTTAAGGCGGCGGGGGCGAAACCGGGCGCGGAGGCCGCGCCATCTACTTGGCTTAACCGTCCATCCCAAGAATGCGGCGAATGACGGGGAGGGCTTTGGAGACGGTCACGATGTCGAGCTTGGCGCGCAGGTCCTCGGGAACTTCGCGCAAATCGTTCGCATTTTTTCCCGGCAGGTATACGGTTTTGGCGCCGGCGCGCGCGGCGGCAAGCACTTTTTCCTTGATTCCACCCACGGGCAGCACCCGTCCGCGCAGGGATATCTCGCCGGTCATTGCGATGTCGAGCGCTGCCGGCATGCCGCTCAGCAGCGAGGCGGTGGCCGTGGCGATGGCCAAGCCGGCGGAGGGGCCGTCCTTGGGGGTGGCGCCGGCCGGAACGTGGATGTGAATGTCCAACTCGCGCAGAGGAGTCGGATCGATGCCCAAATCGGCGGCGTGGTTCTTGACGAAGGAGACGGCGGCGCGGGCGCTTTCCTTCATCACCTTGCCGAGGGATCCGGTGAGCACCAGGCGCCCTTCGCCGGGCACGGTAGTCGCCTCGATCTGGAGGGTTTCCCCGCCCGTGGCGGTCCAGGCCAGACCGACCGCAATGCCGCTTTCGGGCTCGTCGGGCAGCTCGTCGGCGAATTCACGCGGCGGTCCCAGGTAGTCGGCCAGGTCGTTGACTCCGATGGAGGTGGTGGTGTCGGGGGAGACCTCGCCGTCGACGAGTTTGCGCGCGTATTTTCGGCAGATGCCGCCGATTTCGCGTTCGAGATTGCGCACGCCGGCTTCGCGGGTGTATTCGGAGACGACGCGGTCGACGGCGCCGGAGGTCAGCCGCAGTTGCTTGTCGAGCAGCCCGTTTTTCTCGATCTGCCTGGGCAGCAGGAAGCGCCGGGCGATCTTGTGCTTTTCCGGTCGTGTGTATCCGGGGATGCGGAGCACCTCCATGCGGTCCAGGAGGGCAGGTGGGATGGGATCGAGAATGTTGGCGGTGGTGATGAACATCACCCTGGACAGATCGAAGGGTACCTCGAGGTAGTGATCGGAGAACTCGCTGTTCTGTTCGGGATCCAGGACTTCCAGAAGCGCGCTGGAGGGATCGCCGCGGAAATCGTTGCCCAGCTTGTCGATTTCGTCGAGCATGAAAACGGGATTGGCGCTGCCCGCCTTCTTGACGCCTTGGATGATCCTGCCCGGCAATGCGCCCACATAGGTTCGCCGGTGGCCGCGAATCTCGGCTTCGTCGCGCACACCCCCCAGGGAGATGCGGACGAACTCGCGGCCCATGGCGGCGGCGATGGCCTTGCCCAGCGAGGTTTTGCCGACGCCCGGGGGGCCGACGAAGCAAAGGATCGGGCTGTTCGAGTCCTGCCGCAGACGCATGACGGCCAGGTGCTCGACGATGCGCTCCTTGACACGTTCGAGGTCGTAGTGGTCCCGGTTGAGAATTCGACGCGCGCGCTTGAGATCGAGCTGGTCCTCGCTGCACTGTTTCCACGGCATATCCACCAACCATTCCACGTAGGTTCGCGCGACATTGTGCTCCGGGGCGGCGGGGTGCATTCGGTTCAGCTTGGCCAGCTCGCGTTCGGCTGCTTCGCGGGTGGCATCCGGCAGGTCCGCGTCGGCGACTTTCCGGCGCAGGTCGGCCACATCGGGGGAGTCGGTGTCCTCGCCCAACTGCTCCTGTATGGCGCGCAACTGCTCGCGGAGGAAGTGTTCGCGCTGCTGTTCCTCGAAGGCGTTGTTGACCTGGCTCTGGATTTCGTGTCCCAGGCGCAGCACGTTCACCTCGCGGGTCATGAAGGTCATGATGACCCCGAGCCGCTCCTCCACGTTCAGGGCGGCAAGCACCCCCAGCTTTTCCTCGTATCCCAGATTGATGGTGTCGGCGATGAGGTCGGCCATGCGGCCGCGGTCGTCGATGTTGAACAGGGCGACGCGCAGCTCTTCGGGCAAATTCGGGGAGAGCCCGATGATTTCCTCGAACTGTTCGCGCACTTTGCGGGACAGGGCTTCGACTTGAATATTGTCCGGTGCGGCTTCCTCGACAATCTGCACAAACGCTTCGAACCGTTCTTCGAACCGGCTTACGGACAGCAGCTCGACGCGGTGCAGCCCGCGGACCAGGACGCGGACCGTGTCATCCGGAAACCGGAGCATCTTGGTGATCCGTCCCACGCAGCCGTACTCAAAGAAGCTCTCGGGGCCCTCCGGCTCATGAATCCCCGGCTTGAGCGGGGCGAACGCAACCAGCCGATCGCCGGCGGCCACCTCTTCGGTCAGGTCGATCTCCTCCGGCTTGTCCAGCGTCAGGGAGGTCATGGTGTAGGGAAAAAGCACCACGCCGTCCAGGGGAATCACCGGCAGTTCGTGCGGAAAATCCTCGCCCATGTCCGCCGGATTAGGAGCCGCATCACCCTCGCCGGGGGATTGGGGCGGTTGCAGGGACGCCTTGAGATGATTTTCGGAAATCGATGCCATACAGTAGATACCACAGTTGAAATCGGGGGAATATCCCCTACAGAATATCGAGTTGGTCGATGCGGCCCGAACGCCTCGTCCAAGCGTCGCGTCGCCGAGCCGCATCCGAAATACATACTATAGTGGTCGAAAACAAGTCGTCGAGCAAACCCGCTGGTTCCGTATCGCCGTTTAGCCGGACCGTGTCCGGAAAGGGTCTAGCTGCACATCGGTCCCAATCGCTGGAAGGAAGACGGATTCGCGCACCTGCCACAAAGACTTTGCGCCAATTCAAGCCGGCGGGGTGGCAGAGCGCGCTAAAACCGTTATTGTACAGCATTATGGCGGCGTGCTGAACACGGAAGCGGCCAATCAAGCATGACCCAATGCAGGAATTGAGGCAATCATGGCAGACAACCCGAAACTCATCGTTCTGGCGGAACAACTGCGCGGACAGTCGTTCGAACTGACCAAAGACCGATACACCGTGGGACGAGCGGAGCAATGCGACATCTGTATTCCGGATCCCACCATGAGCGGCACGCATTGCGTGCTGACGCGAAACGAGGACGGCGGATACACCGTCACCGACGAGGGCAGCACCAACGGAACCCGAGTCAACGGAGTCCGCATCGACAGCCAGAAACTGACGCATAGCGACATCCTCCAGATCGGCGGCGTGGAGGTGCTCTATGACTCCGGCGAAAAGGTCGTCACCGAGAATCTCAGCACCCAGACGCGCATCAACCTTCAGGAAACATCGGGAGAACAGCCGGTCTCGGACATGGCCAACTTCTCGCCGTTCGGATCCCGCACCCAGGGACCGCGCGGCGACGGCGAAGCCAACAAAGCGCTGATGTGGGCCGTTTATGCAGGTATCGGCGCCCTCGTCATTATTGCGTTGGTCCTACTGGCGCAAGTCATACTCGGCATCGTCGGCAGCTGACGCGAGAATCGCTTCCGCAGACACACCGCATCATACCCCCTTCAAACAGCGAAAACTATGCCCGAAAATCGTCCCAATCAAGATTCAAACGGCGAAACCCCGTCGCCCCCCGCGCCCCAGGACAGCCAGTCGACCGAAGACAAGGAAGCGCCGACCTCAAAGCTGCCCCGCCCCCCAATACAAACCCTTCTGTTCTGGATTCTCCTGCTGGCTTTGATCCCGGCCCTGCTCGTCTGGCTCGGCCAAACCCGCTCCCAGGAGGAGGTGGATGAGCTGACGACTTCGGAGTTCGAGGAATACCTCCTCAAGGACCGAGTCGGAAAGGCGGTCATCCACCGCGACGCCTCGTCGGGGCGCGTGGAAACGATCACCGGCACCTACCAACCGGCGCGAACCCAAGCCGAGGACATACCGGAGACCGAGTCGCGCCAGTACCGGGTCGAGCCCATTTACACCGAGGCGCTCGAGGAGATGCTTCGCGAGCATTGCCCGGAGCGGGACGTGCGGACCGTCTCCAACTTCTGGGGACAGCTGCTGATCTCCGTGTTGCCGATCCTGCTGCTGGTCCTGTTGCTCTACTTTCTGTTCGCGCGCCAGATGAAGATGGCCGGCAAGGGGGCCTTCCAGTTCGGTAAAAGCCGCGCCCGGCTCACCCAGCCCAGCCATGAAAAAGTGACCTTCTCCGACGTCGCGGGCGCCGAGGAGGCCAAGGACGAGGTGCAGGAGATCATCGAGTTTCTCAAGGACCCCAAGAAGTTCCAGCGCCTCGGCGGACGCATTCCGAAGGGCGTGCTGATGATCGGCCCGCCGGGCACGGGCAAGACGCTCATCGCCCGCGCCATTGCGGGCGAGGCCGAGGTCCCCTTCTACTCGATCAGCGGATCGGATTTCGTCGAAATGTTCGTCGGCGTGGGCGCCAGCCGCGTCCGCGACATGTTCGAGGAAGGCAAACGCAACGCTCCCTGCATCATCTTCATCGACGAAATCGACGCGGTGGGGCGCTCCCGCTTCTCCGGCATCGGCGGCGGCCACGACGAGCGCGAACAGACCCTCAACGCACTGCTCGTGGAGATGGACGGGTTCGAAGCCAATTCCGGCGTCATCGTCATTGCCGCAACGAACCGCCCCGACGTTCTCGATCCCGCTCTGCTCCGACCGGGACGCTTCGACCGTCAGATCAGCATCGACATGCCGGACTTCAAGGGCCGCCTCGGCATTCTGGACGTGCACGCCAAAAACGTGCGTCTGGCCGAGGAGGTCGACCTGCTGGTCATTGCGAAGGGTACCCCCGGGTACAGCGGCGCCGATTTGGCCAACCTGATGAACGAAGCCGCCCTGCTCGCCGCGCGGCAGGACAAGGAATGCATCGACATGGCCGATCTCGAGGAGGCCCGCGACAAGGTCCGCTGGGGACGGGAACGGCGCAGCCGGACCATCGACGAGCGCGACCGCCGAATCACCGCCTTCCACGAAGCCGGGCACGCCCTCGTCGGATTGCTCTGCGAGCACGCGCAGCCGCTGCACAAAGTCACCATCGTCCCGCGCGGAAACGCCTATCTCGGCGCCACCATGCACCTGCCCGAAAACGACCGCTACACCAAGAGCTTCTCCGAACTCATGGATGAGCTGGCCGTGCTCATGGGCGGACGCATCGCCGAAGAACTCATCTTCGACGACATCACCAGCGGCGCCGCCATGGATATCCGCCAAGCCACCGAAATCGCACACCGAATGGTCTGCGAATGGGGCATGAGCAAACGCATGGGACCGCTCAATTACGGCTCGCGCGGCGAACATATCTACCTCGGGCGCGAAATCACCCGCAACGAGGACCACAGCGAACAAACCACACGCGAAATCGACGAGGAAATCCGCGCGATCGTGGACTCCGCAACCGACCGAACCCGCGACCTGCTCAAAACCCACGCCGACAACCTCCGCCGACTCGGCGACACCCTCCTCGACAAGGAAACTCTCTCCGCCGAGGAAATCCGCGAACTGCTCGGATTTGAAAAGCCTGTCCCAAAAACCGATCAGATCGATCAGACCGATCCAACGAACCCAACGGATCAGACTGATCAGACTGATCAACCCGATGACACCAGTGACCAGTAATCAGTGATCCGAATATCTGCTACAGGCAGAGATGCCTGTAGTACTGACACCCACACACCCTTAACGCATCCTGTCCCGCAGGAGACCGCTGGTTGGCTGACACAGCACATCCCAACTCGGCCGAATGCCTCCGCCCGGCAGATGGCGGATGCACGCTGTCCCTCCGCGTCCAGACTCGGGCCAAACGCACCGAAATTCGTGGAGTTCGCAATGGGCGCCTGCTCGTTCGTCTGAGCGCACCGCCGGTGGACGGCAAGGCGAACGATGAGCTGATTGGGGTTTTGCGCAAACGCTTCGGCCTCTCCAAATCGGCGGTCGAGCTGATCGCCGGGGAAACTTCCCGCGAGAAAGTCGTGTTCCTTCACGGAGTCGGAGCGGACAAAGCCCTAAGACAACTGTCCAACACCCTTGACAGGTGATCGGAGACCGGGGCCTCGGGCCGATCAAAAGGTTCGACAGCATCCTGCAGCATCCGATAACCAGCAACAGTCCAAGTCTCCCAGGAGGCCCATTGCCGCATGACCGCATCCACCCGTTCAACTTGGTGGGGGTATGCGATTGGGCGCCTTCGACGCGTCAACGTTCTGCTGGCTTTGTTGTGTGCGGGATTGCTGATTGTCGGGGTTTTGTTCATCCACGGCGCCGGCCAGCAGATGGGCGGCAAATACGCGGGACTGTGGACACGTCAGATATTCTGGATTTTCATGGGGCTGGCGGCTCACGTGGCCGTGGTTCTGGTGGACTTTCGCAGGTTGGGGCGATATTCTTGGGCGGTCTACGGCGGCGCCACACTGCTTTTGGCCTCGGTTCTGATTTTCGGCACCGAGATCAACAATGCGCGCAGTTGGCTTTCACTGGGGCCATTGACTCTTCAGCCGTCCGAGCTGATGAAGCCCGCCGCGATTGTGATGCTGGCCTGGGCGGCGTCACGTCCCGGCATCCGCATGCAGCGCGGCGACCGCATTCTTTTGCTGGCCGCCCTGACCGCCATCCCGGTGGGGTTGATTGCCCACCAACCGGACCACGGCACGGCGCTGGTGTTTCTGCCCATCACCGGGGTCATGCTGTTCCTCGGCGGGCTTCGCTGGAAATGGATTGGCTTGGCCGTGGTGCTCGTGGCGCTGGCCGCACCGATCGGATATCAGATCGTTCTGGCCCCCCACCAGCGGGAGCGGATTCGGACCTTTGTGGACCCGACGGCCGACATCCGAAACGCGGGCTGGAACGCGCACCAGTCCATGCTCGCGGTGGGCAGCGGCGGTTTCTCGGGCAAGGGATACAAGCGGGGAACCCAGTACGTGTTGGGATACCTGCCGCAGACGGTGGCGTCCACCGACTTCATCTTTTCGGTTATCGCCGAGGAAACCGGGTTTGTCGGCGCGAGCGCGTTGCTGGCGGGCTTTTTGGGGATTATTTTATGCTGCCTGCATGCTGCTGCGGTCTCTCCGGACAGCTTCGGCGCCTACACGGCGGCCGGCGTGGCAGCCCTGCTGGCAGTCCACGTCTTCGTCAACGTGGGCATGACCATCCGGGTGGCGCCGATCATCGGCATTCCTCTGCCGCTGGTCAGTTACGGCGGATCGTTCATGCTGGGCACACTGATCTCCCTGGGGCTGGTGCAGAACGTCTGCGTTACTCGACGGCTGGACGGGGAACAATGAACGACTAGCGCTCCCACTTGATGACGCAAAACCGCAAACACGGAACATTTTCGTCCATTCGCGGCTCCAAACAACGGCAGGCCGTCACAATTTTGATTCGGTCATCCCAACTCCACAACCCCCAAACACGGTATTCAATGACGCAACCGCATACGCAAGAATCACTCATCGAGATCAAAGAAAAACCGCGCATGGTGGAACGGGCCTTTCTCGTGGGCCTGTGTCACGCCAAAGAGGAGCCCGAACACGTCGAGGAGCTTCTGGATGAACTGGCCGACCTGACCGACACGCTGGGCGTCGGGGTCGTCGGACGCACCGTGGCCCGCCTCCGACAACCTCGAAGCCGCTATCTGCTGGGCGAGGGAAAGGCCGACGAAGTGACCGAAATGGCGCGCGAGGCCGATGCCGACGTCATCATTCTCGACGATGAACTCACCCCATCGCAGCAGCGCAACTGGGAAAAACGCGCCAACATGGCGGTCATCGACCGGCAGGAGGTGATTCTGGATATCTTCGGCAAGCATGCCCGCACTCGCGAGGCGGAGCTGCAAGTGGCCCTGGCCCGCTCGAAGTACGATCTGCCGCGTCTGAAACGGCGCTGGACCCACCTGCATCGCCAGCGCGGCATGGCGGGCGGACAGGGAATGCGCGGCGAAGGAGAACAGCAGCTCGAAGTCGACGCCCGCCTGGTCCGCAAGCGCATCCGGACCCTCGAAAGCCAGCTGGACGTGGTCCGCCAACAGCGTCAGACCCAGAGCAAGCGACGCAACCGCCAGGCGGTCCCCCAGGGCGCAATCGTAGGCTACACCAACGCCGGAAAATCCACAGTGCTCAACGCGCTTACCGGCGCGGAGGTCTACACGCAGAACAAGCTCTTCGCCACACTCGACTCCACGGTCCGCCGCGTGTGCCTGAACAACCGCACGCTCCTGCTCAGCGACACCGTCGGATTCATCCGCAAACTGCCGCACCAACTGGTGGAAGCCTTTCACTCCACCCTCGAGGAAGCCATCGAAGCCGACTTCCTCGTCGAAGTCCTGGACGTCACCAGCGACAGCGTCGACGAACACCACCAGACCACCCGCGAGGTCCTCGAGGAACTCGGCGCGTGGGGCAAATCCGTCATTACCGTGTTCAACAAGCTCGACTGCCTGACCGACTCATTCCGCGTTCGTCGGCTCCGCCGCAACCATCCCGACGCGGTATTCATCTCGGCGAAGACCGGCGAAGGCTTGGACGAGCTTTCCGAGCGTCTGACCGAGGAGGCTTGGCGCCGCGCCGAGGAAACCACCTGCCTGATTCCCCACAGCCGGCACGACCTGGTCTCCTACCTGCATCGCGAGGCGGACGTCCTCAGCACCGAGCACGAATCCGAGGGCGTGCGCATGACCGTGGCCGGCACCCAAGCCGTACTGGCCTCCGTGGAGGAGTTCCACGCCGAGTGAAACGTGAGGAGTGACGGGCGAGACCGCAGGCACAAAAAAACGGACAGACACGGACAAAAATACGGCAGCACCCGAAAGCACCCGGCAGCATCAAATCAGACTGATCGGTCTGATCGGTCTGATCGGTCTGATCAGTCTGATCGGCCTGATCACTGTCACCCACACCCACCCACAAGGAACCGTGCAATGGAAACACGCCTGATCAACGCGCGCATCGTGGACCCGGGCTCGGGGGGCGACGGCCCCGGCGAGGTCGGCATTCGCGACGGCGTCTTCGCGGACGAGCGAACGCTTGCCGATCCGCAGGTGGTTGACCTGGCGGGCAAGGTCCTCTGCCCCGGCTTTGTCGATGTCCATGTGCATCTGCGCGATCCTGGTCAGACCCACAAGGAGGACTTGGCCTCGGGCAGCGCCGCCGCGGCCGCTGGCGGATTCACCACCATCGTGGCGATGCCAAACACCGATCCGCCCGCCGACTCGCCCATGCAGCTGCAGCGGATGCAGCGGCGCCTGGACGCGGTGCAGTGGGTCCGGGTTCTGCAGTCCGCCACTCTCAGTCTGGGGCGCGCCGGCACCGAGCTTGCCGACTTCGACGCGTTGCGGGATGCAGGCGCGGTTGCGCTGACCGATGATGGCGGCTGCCTGTCCGAAGCCCAGCTCATGCGCGAGGCCATGCGGGAAGCGCATCGGGTCGGTTTGGTGGTCATGGACCACTGCGAGGACGCCGGCCTGGCACAGGGCACTGTCGTCTACGAGAGCGAAACGGCACGACATCTGAACTTGCCCGCGCGCAGCCGCGTCGCCGAGGAACTGATTGTCGCCCGCGACATTTTACTGTGCCGCGACACCGGCTGCCCGGTTCACATCCAGCACGTGAGCACCGCCGGCAGCGTCGCCCTCATCCGTCAGGCCCGCGCCGAGGGACTGTCGGTCAGCGCGGAAGCCACCCCCCATCATCTGTTGCTCACCCACGAGGCGTGCATCGAACACGGGCCCCTGGCCAAAATGAATCCGCCCCTGGGCGGCGAAGAGGACCGGCAGGCACTGATCGAGGCACTTCGGGACGGCACAATCTCCACCATCGCGACGGACCACGCCCCGCACACGCTCGAGGAAAAGGCGGCCGGTTTTCGTCACGCCCCCTTTGGGATCGTCGGCTTGGAAACGGCCGTGCCCATGTGTCTGACTCATTTGGTCCAGACGGGCCTGCTGTCGCTCTCCACCTTCGTCGCCGCATTCACCACCGGCCCCTGCGCCGCCCTCGGCCTGCCGTTTGGAACACTGCGCCTCGGCGCGCCCGCGGACATCACCGTCCTGGACTTGGAGGCAACCGGCACCATAACCCCGGAAACTTTCCGCTCTCAGGCGCGCAACACTCCCTTTGCCGGCATGACCTATCGCGGAAAAGCCCTGAAAACCTGGGTCCGCGGAACCCCAAGCAACCGATCAGACCAATCAGGCCGATCAGACTGATCCCCCCGATCCCACCGATATCATGACGACAATACCCACAGACGAATCCGCATTGATTCAACAGGTTGACGGGATCGTGGACGCGATCGGGCAACGTGCGGACGATCTGCCGGCTCTCCTGCATGCGCTGCAGCGGAGGTTCCATTATTTGCCGCCGCCGGCCCTCGACCGCTTGTCGGAGCGAACCGGTCTGTCGCCGGCGCGAATTCACGGCGTCGTCTCCTTTTATCCGGATTTTCGGCTGCGACCGGCGGGGCGGCACAGCATTCAGGTGTGCGTGGGAACGGCCTGCCACGTCAAGGGCGCCGAAAATGTCCATCAGGCGTTTCGCCGACACCTGGGCATTGCCGAGGGCGAAGACACCGATGCCGAGCGAAAATTCACCGTCGGCAAAGCCGCGTGCCTGGGCTGCTGCATGTTGGCCCCGGCGGTGCGCATCGACGACGTCATCTACGGCCACCTGACCCCCGGCGGCGTCGGCGAGGTTATGGACGATTTTCTTGCCGCGGGCGAGAACCGGCCGGACGCCGACGCGGAACTGCGGCCGCCGAACGGTGCAGGCGAAATTCGCGTTTGTCTCTGCTCCAGTTGCCGGGCGGCCGGCTCGCAGGATCTGTACGGCGAACTCCGTCGAGCAATCAAGCAGCGCGGCTACCCCGTCGTGCTTGCCCAGGCTGCATGCACGGAACCGTCCACACAAGCGCCCGCCCTCAATATTCTAACCAGCTCCGGAGCCGGATTCCGCTACGCCAATGTTCACCCCGAGGACGCAAACGGAATTCTGCACCGTCATTTCCTCCCCGGCAACCCCCTTCACTGGTTCCAATGCGCGGGGCATCACCTCCTGGAAACTCTTCTGCTCGGACGTGCGAGCCCGACGGCGGTGAACCGCTACACCACACGAACCCAGGAATCCATCCGCCCCGCGGACCAAGCCATCCAAAAGCGCGTGGCAACCGACGGTGCAGGCGCAATCTCGCCACTTAACCTCGAAGAGTACCGCGCCGCAGGCGGGTTCCAGGCCCTGGAAAACGCCCTGACTCTGTCCCCCGAAACCATCATCGAAACCGTCAAGGCCGCAGGCCTGCGGGGGCGCGGCGGCGGTGGTTTTCCAACTTGGCAAAAATGGCGGCAGGTGCGCGACGCCGCAGACGGTCACGCCGTGATTATATGCAACGCCGACGAGGGCGATCCCGGCGCATTCATGGACCGCATGCTCCTGGAGTCCTTTCCGCTTCGAGTTCTGGAGGGTCTGGCCATCGCCGCCCTGGCCGTCGGAGCGATCGAGGGGATCATCTACGTCCGTGCGGAGTACCCCCTCGCCGTCGAACGCCTCGGCAAAGCCATTCAGCTGGCTGCCGAACACGGATTCCTCGGCGAGCGAATGCGCGGCGGAGAACACTCTCTGCACCTGCACATCCACGAGGGCGCAGGCGCATTCGTGTGCGGCGAGGAGACCGCGTTGATCGCGGCCCTCGAGGGACGGCGGGGAATGCCCAGGCTCCGACCTCCGTACCCGGCCGACTCGGGGTATCACGGCCACCCCACCTTGGTGAACAACGTGGAAACCTACTCGCTGGTGCCGTGGATACTGCGCCGGGGCTCTGCACCGTTCGCAGCGTTGGGGACCGACAGCAGCCACGGAACCAAGGTCTTTTCACTGGCGGGCGCGGTTCGTCACGGCGGACTGATCGAAGTCCCAATGGGCACCACCATCCGACAAATCGTCGAAGACATCGGCGGCGGCGTGCCCGACGAGGACGGACAATCGCGCGCCTTCAGGGCCGTCCAGGTCGGCGGCCCCTCCGGCGGGTGCATTCCTGCCTCGCTTGCGGACACCCCCGTTGACTACGAAGCTCTGCTCGGACACGGCAGCATGATGGGCTCCGGTGGAATCGTCGTGCTCGACGACACCTCGTGCATGGTCGAAATCGCCCGCTACTTCCTGGCGTTCACCCAAGACCAATCCTGCGGCAAATGCACCCTGTGCCGAATCGGCACCCGCCGCATGCTCGACATCCTCGAACAGCTCTGCGAGGGCGCCGCCACCGAAGCCGACATCGAACGCCTCGAGAAACTGGCCCGAGCCGTGCAGCGAGGCAGTCTCTGCGGCCTGGGGCGAAGCGCACCGAACCCCGTCCTGTCCACACTGCGCCATTTCCGCCCGGAATACCAAGCCCACGTCAAGGGCATCTGTCCCGCTCTCCAATGCCGTTCTCTAATCCGCTATGACATAACCGAAGACTGCATTGGCTGCACTCTGTGCGCCCAGCACTGCCCGGTCGACGCCATCGCGCACCAACCCTATCAGCAACACGCCGTCGACAACACCCTGTGCATCCGCTGCGGAACCTGCGAATCCGTCTGCCCCGCCCACGCCGTCCGCCGCA
>CAZSBQ010000008.1:0-37315 GCA_964604795.1 uncultured Victivallales bacterium
AAGCCATTGCGAACTCAACTGACCGGATCCAACCAAATTCTGTGGACATAGCCTGGGTGAGGATGTCGAATGGGACGAATCGCATGTGGGAGATTGAGGGGGGGGGAGGATGCAACCCCGTGGGGTTGGGAAAAGAGGCTTTGGCGAAAAAAACGGCGAAGGCAGACTGGACAACGGATTCGGACAGGCATTTTTCGATGTGATGCGGGAAAGCCTTGATTGTCAGGATGCTAGAGACCCTGCACAGCCTAAAACACGTTGCAGTCGACGCTGAGCATCGAACTCCGACTCTGAATCCTGAATCCCGCAGGCGATGTCTTGTGGCCCGGTCAGTAGCATTCCTGCAGAATTTTGCGGATGACGGGGCGGCAGTACGGCGTCGTCATGCCCCATGCCTGGGAGGTGTTGAAGGCGTTGTCCGTGATTTTGTCCAGATCCTGGGCGGGAATCTCCAAATCGCGAAGATTGATCGGACTGCCGATTCGCCTGCACCAGGCTTCGAATCCCGCGAGGGCATCCATCGCCGCCTGTTCGTCGTCACCTGCCGTTGAATCAAATACTGTTCGTCCGAGTTTCGCAATCTTGCCGGCTCCCCAGTTGCGAGTGACATACCGTCCCCATCCGGGAATGATCGCGGATAACCCGGCGCCATGCGGCACATCGTATAGGGCGCTCAGGGAATGTTCAAGCATATGATTGGGGAGCCGCACATTTCCCGCCCCGGCGGGGATAACGCCGCTCCAGCCCAGTGCAGCGGCCCACATCAGTTCAGCGCGTGCATCATAATCTTCCGGCGCGGTCACGCATCTATCGGTGGCGCCGATGATTGTGCGGGCAAAGACCTCAGCCATTCCATCCTGCAGCGGGGTGCTGGGATCCGGCCACGCCAAATAGGCTTCGACAACATGCGAGAAAGCATCAACTCCGCCGTACGCCGTGAATGCGCGCGACACGGAAAAGGTTGTCTCAGGATCAAGAATGCTCGTCTTTGGTTTGGCTAGATCGCTCTTGATCGGCCACTTTTCCAATGTCTTGTCGTTGGTTATCACCGAAATGCCGTTCAATTCGGAGCCGGTAGCCGCAAGAGTGATGATGCTGTAAACCGGCAGACATTTTTCAACCGTTTCTCCCGTGACATAGTTCCAGACATCGCTTTCGCCGGCGGCGCCGGCGGCAATGGCTTTTGCTGCATCGACGACGCTTCCGCCGCCAACGCCGAGCACGGCATCGACACCGGCGTTCCGGGCTGTTTCCACCGCCTCGCGAATCTGCGACAACCGCGGATTGCTTCTGACGCCGCCGAATTCGGTCCACTGGACACTTGCCGCTTGCAGTGAATCGCAGACAACATCGTAGATTCCGTTCCGCTTGATGCTGCCGGTACCGTAGACCAGAAGAATATTCCGCGCCGCTCCGGATAGTTCCGCCCCGATGCGCGGAATGGTGTTGCGTCCGAAGACTATTTTTGTGGGCAGGCAAAAGTCAAAGTTCTGCATGTCTCTTTTCCTGGCTCGACTATGGTTGTTGGTCGTCATCCTGCGAGAGCACGATGTAGGTGGGGAAGCCGATGACTCCGAGATTCTCCAAAAAGTCCGCCATGCCGGGAGCGTTCGGGTCCTTCACTTCGTAGGCCACGGGCACGAAATCCTGCAGTTCCTCTTGGACTTGGGGATCGGCGAGGGTGGTTCGGTCCATGGCGTGGCAGCTTTTGCACCAGGGCGTGGCAAAGTCCAGCAGCACGGGTTTTCCGGTTTCGCGCGCGGTTTTGAACGCCGGCTTCAGCGAGTGCATCCAAAACTCGGGCTTGCGGTCGTCGACCTGCGCATCTCCACCGGTGGCCCCCAGCAGGCTGTACCCCAATACGCCATAGTATACACCCAGGCCGATGAAGAATATGCCGAAGACGACCTTGACCATCTTCATCCACGTTCCCGGTTTGGGCAGGAACGACAGCCCGGCGCCGGCGATGGGCCACGGCAGCCCCATGCCCAAGCCGAGAACAAACGGATAGACCAACGCCCACGAGTTGCCTGCGGCATATTGGCGCGTGGCCACCAGAATCACGGCAATGACCACCGGAGCCACGCAGGCGCCGGCAAGCACGGCGGTCACTGAACCCATGACGGCGGCCAGAAGCGGCGGGGTTCCCTTCCAGCGGTTGATGTTCACGCCCGAGCTGAAACGCGAAAAGTCGATGCTGAAGGTGCCCAGCATGGCCGCGGCCAACACAAGAAACAAGCCGGCGATGATGAAATTGAATGCGGGCGAGGCGTTGATGGCCCCGAAGGTGCCGCCGCCCAAGACGACGAGCAGGCCCAGCACGCCGTAGGTCGCCGCAATGCTGAGCCCGTAGATGCCCCCCATCAGAAAGCCGCGCCGCCGCGTGGCGGCTTGGGCGCCGGCGCCGATGATGGCCAGGTTCACCGGGATCATCGGCAGGACGCACGGGGTCAGATTCAGGGCAACTCCCGCCACCAGGATCAGCAGAAGGCCAAGCCAAATCGATCCGTTCTGCAGCGCATCGGTGAGCCCGCCGCCGCCGTTGCGCTCGCCTTTGCCTTCGGCGAGGAACTGCATGAATTTGCGTTTGCCCATGTACCCGGAGGCGCGCGCGACGGGCTGAAAGTCCGCAGGGATGGTCAGCTCGTCTTCTTGTTTCGGCAGGGCTGCGGAATCGGCCGGTTCGTCCTCGGCGGCACGCGTCACTTTTGCCTCGTCGCCGCCCAGCGTGCCGGACCAGCGCCTGCGATGGGTTTCGGGGGGAAAGCACATAGTCGGCGTACACGTCTGGAAGCGCAGTTCGACGATCAGTTCCCATGGATCGCCGTCCGCCCCCTCCGGCTCGGCCTCAATCTCGAACACGGCATCGCCTTCATAGACGGCGATTGGGCCGTCTCCCGTATCGACCGGGCCGGCTTCGGAGGCCATGACAGGGTCGGATATCTCGATGGAAGTGTTCCGCAGTCCAGTTGTCTCCACCGCTTCGAGGCGGAAGAAGTGGTCCTTGTCGGCGTACACTTGAAGATTGTCCGGAATGGTCATCTCAATGCGCGCCAGGAGCGACTGCTCCGCCGCGGGCACCTGCGGAGCCGTCCATTCGAGGGTCACCCCCGAGTCAGTCCGAGCACGGGCGGCAGTACCTGTAAAAACCAACAGAATCATCCCAATCCAACCCGCTCGGGTCATGGCAAAGTGCATGTCAGCCTCCTGCGTTCGAGGTGTTGCGAATGTGTGCCTGAATTATGAATTCAGGGTTGGATGTTTGCGGAATACGTCTTGTTTCCACAGACACCACGGCGGCTGAGGGGTTCCGGGAAATCGGGAGGCCGGCTGGGCAATCCCTTATAGTACACGTTCGCAATGAGTTTGTGCAAATCCTTCCTCCCTCTCCCATTCTTCTGTCCCCCATAGTTCCGTCAACCGCGTTCCCGCTTCCAGTTCCGCACGGGAACATTACCGCTTTCCAACGGCCAAGCTGTGCGATGCGAGGCTATGACCGCGGAGTTTGCTTGAAATCGGACAGCTGTGCCCGCAACTGCATCAGCATCGACGGGCATCTTTGCCTTTCTCCGGATCAGACTTGGCAGAGAAACACTTCCGTCTCGACAAGGTTATTGTTGTTGCCAAAGCCTCCGGCATTCACTCCCTTTGTGTAGAGCAAAGCGGGCACGCGTTCGGGGACCGCGGCACCGTAGTGGGGCTGGGCAGGCAACCAATATGCGCAGTCGGGATGAGTCGGCGTGACCTGGACGGCCGGCTGGGGTGTCCCGTCTTCTCCTGTCTCCACGGATACTATGCTCGTACCGGGCGCCCCCCATACGCACTCTTCCGTCTGCTCAATCATCAGGGCAGCACGAAGGCGGCCATCCGGCAGGGGTGTGAGCGATGATTGAACATGGATGCGGCTTGTCGGATCGCCATTTGTGGCGGCCGCCATGAGAGGGGCGGCGGTCCAGTCCCCCATTGGGGAGCGACTCATCAAGTCTGCCGTTCCGGTCAGGCCGTTGTGGAGCACCACGTGAACTGCCGCGTTCGAATCGATCACTGGATTCGACAGGATGATTTGTTGGTAGTTGACGTTGCCTGGCCCGGGTTGGCTGTGCTTTTGCTGGTCGGACAAGGACTGGATACGGTCCGAGCAGTTCTCGTCGATTATGAGAGGAATTGTCGAGGCCTGGGCAGGCGGGGAAAGGTCGTGGCCGGTTTCATCGCGCCATGTTTGTCCATTGTCGTCCGAAACGATGTGCGAGGCACCGTACAGCAGCGCTCCGTCCTCCTTCATGCGGGTGTTTCCAAAAACAAGGTGAAGATTGTCCTCGGCATCGATTGTCAGTCCATTGGTCCAGTAGATGTATCCGGGCTTGTCCGCAGTAACAAGTGGTTGCGCTGTTGTCCAGTGATTGTCCTCAAACCGGCAGTGGTCCAACGTCCATTTGGTGTCGAGCGTTCGGAATGCCAAGTGGATGCCCCCTTGCGAATCGGCTGAAAGGCTTGGATAGGTGCCTTTAACATTGACGGTGGCGACATGCTCCCATCCGCCTGGTTTCGACCTGTGCATCCGGTAGTGCTGAAAAGGGCTGTGGTGGCCGCCGGTAATCGCGTGGATACTGTCCTGCGCAACGGTAAGAGCCGCGCCGCAATGGTTGTCGACGCATGGACTGCCGAGAGGGCCGCTTTGTGAAACGCCGCTTTTGGCAAGGTCAACAATGGCCCATTGATTCTGACGCTGATTGTCGATCCAGGTGACAAGATATCCCGAGGACCACGGGATGAGCTTGTTGCTCATTGTATACGCGGTGGCTCTGTCGCCCCCGGCAGTGCTCAGTAGGATATGCTTCATGCTCAAAATACTCCTCAATGTTAGTGGCAGACCCTTCGTGTGCGACAGATGTTACTTCGATCCCGAAAACACCATAGATTTCCGAGCCCGGCGGCAGTTTGGGGCCAATGTAGTCCGCCCCGACATGCGCCATGCCATCGATATGCAGCGCTTCGCGCAAGTCAACCTCTTCGCCGAAATGCTGGCGCAGCTTGGCAAACACTTCGGAAGTCGCCCAAATATCGGTCGGAATACGGTCGACCGATTCATGATTGATGGCCGCCAGCATACGTTCGCGTGAGTTCATCATTATAGCATTTCACTTCGTGGAGATTCGATGATCGAGCCATTCACCGCCAAACGATCTTCCGCAAAGTCGGCTTCGACCACGGTGCCGTCGGCGAACTCGGAACGGCACTGATCGCCGGTCCGGCTGAACGCCGTGATCTGATGGCGCTTGAGATGGCCGAAGCGGACGACGCACAGGTCGTAGATGGCCTTGAGCTTGGCGATCCGGTCGTTATCGAGCACGGGCATGACGCCGGGGCGCACGGCCCATTCATCACGCGGCGCGCAGCCGTACAGTACGCAGTTCATCGCATTCTGCCATGTCACCCCGGCGCGCGCTTCCAGCACGACCAGTCCGCTCATGGCCATCTGCCAGACCGGCACGACGTTTTGCGGATCGGTCAACGCGCGGATCGGCCACTCGGATTTGCACCGGGTCAGATGCCAGGAATCGCCGCAGGTGCTGATGTGATCCGCGGCGACGGCGCAGGGCAGGAACCCGAACTCGGTGCCGCAGGAGCCGAACACTTTCCGGGCTTCTTCGACAATGAGCACTTGGCCGCGCGCGCAATCCCCCCTGGGCCCGCCATGCACCGGGTGGTAGTTCACCTCCAGCGGCTGCTGCATGTAGTCCACGTAGTACATGCCCTTCAAGCCCAGTTCCTTCATCTTCCGCATGTGTCCGGAAATCCGCTCATCGGGCATGGCCAGGGGCCAACCCGACGCTTCCGGACCGCCCGCCCAGCGCCCGTGGATCAGCGGTTCGCCGTGGATGTCGATGATCGCGTAGTCGCGGACGAAATCCGGAGAATTCAGGTTCTGCATGATGAAATTGTCATGGACCTGGATGTTGAAGCCCAAAGCGTTCCCGGTCCGGATCATCTCGCGGAACCCCTTCTCGCCGCCCAGGCGTTCCTCGACCGGGAAACGGGTCGGATACATGCCGTCGTGACCATTGAGGTTCCAGCCGGTGCACTGCGTGAGAATCCGGTCGATCCCCGCGTCCTTGAGCTTGCGCAGGCACTGGGTCGCCTCGGCGAACGTCATGTAATTCTGGAACGCCCCCTCGTTCACCGGCTTGATGCCCTCCATCATGTAACCCGCCTGCTCGATGCCGTGGAAGAGCTTCATCACATAGGCAATGGTCAGGTAGGCGACCTCCGGCGACTCTTCGGCGCGTTCATCCAGAGTTTTCTTGCCCAGGTCCTCGATGATATGCCGCCGCAGCCGCCGGGCGCAGAAGGCCACCGGCGCCTCTTTCGCGGCCATGGGAACGAAGCGGATCTCGCGCATCCCGGTATCCACCGGATCGATCCAGGTGCGTCGCAGGCTGAAGGCGAACCCGGCCTGGCCGCCTCCACGGCCGTCGGTCTCCACGCGGCATTCCGTGTCGCACGCGCCCTGCCGCGCCAGCGCCATCAGCCCGCCTTGATCATCGAAGGCCGAGCAGAAAGGGAGAGTGGGAGTCAGTTCCCAGCGGTCTTGCTCGCCGTAGATCAGAAAGCGGTCGCGGATGGCGGGCTTGTCGTGGGTGGGGCACAACATACCGGTGTTGACCGGCAGCAGCAGCGTGCCGCCCCGCACCCGCATCAAGCCCGGCAGGACATCCACGGCGAACAGCCGGTACATCACCGTGTCGCTTTCCACGATCTCGGACGGGGACATCTGAACGGACAGCTCGCCGTCGACCAGACGAATTTCGACCAGCACTTCAATCCCGTGCGCATCGTCCGCAGCCACAGCGCGGAAGCCGTTGTCCACCGGCTCGACATGCCCGGCCTTCCAGTCCTCGATCCGCTCCACACGCTTCAGCGGCTTGTCGAACACGTCCAAGGCCAGCAACGGCGTCGGCCCCCACACTCTTCCGCTCCACCGGCAGGTCAGTTGGGCCAGCAGGCGCTGACCTTCGGGGCATAGATCCAGTTGACTGTCTTCCGTTTGCACGCACTTATGGTTCATGGATTCTCCTCTGAGGCGCTTGCGATGATTGCCGGTGGGTATCTTGGCTGGGCATTTTACAGATTCTAATCCCGTCCGCAACCGGCGGCGCTCACATCGAGTTCGCCGAGGCCGAATTTCGCGGCCAGTTCGTGGTTTGCGTAGGCGATTTTCCCGGCCTCGCACCGGCACCCGAGGTCCGCCATCACGGACCCCGCATTTTCCGGCAGCATTGGGGTGGGGTCGGCATTGCGCTCCAGGGATGGCAAACGGTCATGAAATGCCCATCGATAACTGCCCGCTTGGCTGAAGCAGACGTTCCGTCGCAACTGGCCCACCCCAGTGTAGGATGGTTCGAACACCAATTCTCCCCGACAGGCAAACACGTTGCGCTCAAGCAGGAAACGGTCACAGTTTGGAAAACTGATCCGCATTCCGCCATCGTTCAGGCACACATTGCCGCGCAGGACACAATTCCACGCCATGTGATTGTGGATCGGCCAGGGAACACCCACCGCGACATTGCCCTCGACGAGCGAATCGGCACTCTGCTCGTCCAGATAATAGGCATGCACCTGTTCGTCGCGCACGTCGTGGGTGTAGTTGCCGCGCAAGACGCAGTTTTTGGCCGCGAAGATGTAGATGGCGGCGCCATCCACCAGTTCCTCCATGATGTGATGGAAACGGTTGTGCTCGAACCGAAGATGGCGCCCGCCGGCATTGATCGCCGAGTACGGAGTGTGATGCAGGGTGTTGTGCTGGACACGCCAACGTTCCCCGGAAACGCGCAGAGCCAGGGCACTCGGGTAGGTGCGCCCGTTGTGATGGAGCAGATTGCCACTGATTACCCCGTCTGTTCCCGAGAAAACCATGCCGCCCGCCCCGACATCGTGAATGGTGCATTCCGTGCAACGCAAACCCTGGGTGTTGAGTGCCCGGATTCCCTGCCCGCCCGTCCAGCGTACGGTGATCTGCTGTAATCGCAGCCCCTGCACATGAGCCGCTTCAATGGCGCCATCGAACCTAAGCGCCCCGAAACCACCCGCCACCAGCGGCGTGGTGGTGACCCCGAAGGTCAGGCCGTGCAGGCTCACGTCCCGAACTGGGGCGGCTTCCGTACCCACCAGACGCAGGACGGTGGTGGCCGTGGGAGCGTACGCTGCGATGTCGGCAATTTTCTCCTCCGGAAGTGGCCAGTAGACCAGTCGACCGGCGTCACGGTCGAAATACCACTGCCCCGGCTGGGTCATGCCTTCGCGGACATTCCAGACGACGAATGTCCGGGCCTGGTCCTTCCTGTTGCCGAATGCCCCCGGGGGATGTCCGGACGGGGTGGAGAAGGTGATGATTCCCTGCTCCCGATCCCAGTCCCGGATGCCGACCAGACTCTCGTCCCAGGAATGGTAGATGGTCAGCTCGGCGTTACGTTCGCAAATCGTCTCCGGCAGCGAGCCGGGTTTCAGCCGGAGAGTGGTCAGTTCTTGCTCCGTAGGTTTCCGTTCCCAGCCGCCTTTGGTGGTGCTCATCCACGTGACTGGAAACTCGCTGTCGTGATGAATACTCCCGGTCTCGGGATAGCGGGCCCGTGATGCCATGCGCCCGTTCACCACCAGTGTGCGGAAATCCCCGATTCCCTCATGCACCCCATCCAGGTCGGCAAGCCAGAATGGCGACTCGCCCCCCTCTTCTCGCCAGCCGTTTACCGCTACCCCTCCAAGGAAGGTTGGTCGGGCCCCTTTCGCAGCCACGATGCTCAACCCGGAATCCGCCGCTGTCATCGTGACGGAGGTGTTCATATAGATGCCGTCGCCGGCGGCAATTCGCCGCTGCTCTCCGGTTCCTGCACGGGCCAGCTTTAGCGCCTCTTTCAGACTCGCAACCGGTCGTTTCCGTGATCCGTCACCGGTCTTGTCGTTGCCCGTCACAGCCAAGTGAATAGTGTTCATTTTTCCCGTCTCCATAGCCTTCTAAGCCCGTCAATTACCGCCATGTCCCGGCGGCATCGTGAGTGGTCTTTCTGTCTGCAATGTTCACCGCCGACCGTACTTCAGTCCCTCGTCCAGCATGGCCCAGTATTTATCGATGGGCACATAGTCCGGAATGCTGTTGCCGCTGCCCAGACAGTAGCCGCCGTCGGGCGCCATGGCGTCGATGGTGTCGCGGACGCGCTGGCGGATCCGGGCTTCGGAGGCGCGGCAGAGGAAATCGACATCGATCCCTCCGAGCAGGGCGATTCGGTCGCCGTACTCGGCGTGCAATTCCAGGATGCCGGGTTGGATGTTGTCCTCGTACGAGTGTTTGCCGTCGAACCCGCAGGCGACGATGTCCGGCATGATCTCGGCCAGATTGCCGCAGGAATGCAGAATGATCTTCTTGCCGTGCCGGTGAGCCGCATCGACGGCGCGCTTGTGCCAGGGCAGGAAGAACTCGCGGATCGTCTCCGGGGAGAGCATGGTGCCGTTCTTGTGCCCCATGTCGCCGCAGAAATTGAATCCATCGATGAACGGTAGTGAACAGCATATGTCGACGACATCGACCATGATCGACCCCACGCGGTCCGCCACGGCCTTCACCAATTCCGGGTTGTCATAGGTGAGCAGCGCCAGGCGTTCGAAGCCCAGCAGTTCGTCCATGGTGGTTTGAAAGGGCGCCGGGCCGCCGGTCCACACGCCCATGCCTTCGGGCGCCTGCGCGGCGGTCTGCTCCATCAGCTCGGCATTGATCTGCGATGCCGCTGGCCAGGTATAGGCTTCAAAGCTTGCCCAGTCGGTGATCGCGCCGTCGCCGCTCTGCACCTTTCCTCCCGGATGATGGCCGGGGAATCCCTTGAACCCGCACGGATTGATGATGCCCAGGTCGAACCCCATCCGGGCCATGGCCCGGAAATAGAAATCGAAGGTCTCCAGGTAGACAGGCGAATCGTTGCGGAAATCGGTTTTCGCGGGCGGCTCGACGCCGCTGAGCTCGGCGAAATAGTTGGGGATCATTTCGTAGAATGGGACGTATGAACGGTCGCCCCGCCGTTCGAGAACGGCCACGAACCGTTGATAATCCGGAGATTCCCGGCGATTCAGTTGATAGGGTGATTTCATGTTGACAAGTCGTCCTTTGAGATAATTTCCTTTGCAAGGTCATCGGCTTGAATGTCACTCGGCTTGATCGTCGCCGCGCTCTTTCCCTTGGTCGCCCTCAGGAAATATCCATGCAGACAATCCTCCGGGCCGAACCCCCAGGCGGCAGGCCGGGCGTGCGGGTCCAGCGGATCACCGTTCCGAGTCGCCCGCCAATCGGCGGCAAGCCGCTCGGCCAGCTCGACATCGCGCCGGGACACCTCGGGCAAAACCGATTGCAGCGATTCAGCGGATTGACCGTTGACCGCCGCCTGACGCCAATACAGATGGGCCAGGTAGGCCACCGTCAGGCGGAAGGCGGCAAAGTCGGCATGATTGCGGCGAATCTTCGCCTTCAACCGGTCGAGCAGCGCCAGGATGTCCTCGAAGGGCTGCGGCGGCAACGGCGCGGCTTCAACCGCCTCCCGGAGTTCTTCCGGGGTTGACCAGGGCACGAGGAGGCGGACGAGGCCGTCGTCCTGTCGACTGGGCGCGGCGGCGTAGAGCGATGAGAACACCGTCGCCCAAGTCTCGCTCCATTCTGTGCCGTAGTGCCGCTCGACGAATCGTCGGAAGGCCGTCCCTCGTGCAACATCGGCACCGTCGTTCATGGCCACGGCGGCATAGGCCAGCCCATCCCAAATCGCATCCCGGAGAAACCGTGCTGGACACCAGTTGGTGGTAATGATCCCGAGGGCCGCATTGTCTTCGTTCGGCCGAAACACCTCGGCATAGGCATCGAGATTCGCCAGTTGCTTCGTGCCGACACGCGGCCCCCACTTGAACCAGTGAAGTGCCGGGCCGCCGATCATGCGAAAGCCTTTTTGCCGGGCCAGGTCGAGCCGGGCGCGGACGGGTGCCGGATCGTTGCTCCAGTAATCCCAGTCGTGGAGGATGATACTCCGGTCCAGCCCGTCGAGGATCACCGGATCGCGTTGCAGCACCATGTCGTCCCAGATGATCATCTCGCGCCCCAGGCCGCGTACGATGCCGTTGAGCGCGTTGAGGAACTCGCTCCACACCTGAGCCTTGCTGCGCGTCTTCAGCAAATCCCGCGAAAAATCGGAGCCGCCCCAATTGGTTTCGTCGCAACCGATGTGGAGGTAGCGGCCCGGAAAGAGTGCGGCGACCTCGGCGTAGAGGTCACCAAGAAGTTGCATCGTCCGCGGGTGCAGCGGAATCAGGGCATTGGCCCAGGAATGCCCATCCGCAGCTTGGTCGTCCAGGTCGGCATGCTCGGGCGTGCCAGTGATGTAACGAGAATGTCCGAGCGATTCGACTTCGGGAATCAGCTCGACGCCGCGCGCGGCGGCATACTGCGCCAGCGCGGCGACTTCCTCCGGATCCAGGGCGTTGGTGTGCGTGACCAGTTCCGGGTGGCTGCGGAAGCGCAGTGCGCAACCCTGGTCGTCGGAAAGTCGGAAGATCACGGCGTTGATGTCCCAGTCGGCGCAAAAGTCGAAAAAGCGCCGGTAGTACTCCGGATTCTCCACCAATCGTGCCGCGTCGAGCATCAGGCCGCGCAATGCGCCGGACGTCATCATGCGCTCCCTCCCGCCAGCTCGACGACACGCACCCCGAAGGGTTCGAGTTTCACCGGGTCGGCAACTGGCTGACCGGACATCAGTTCCCGGCCCGCAGGCACACCGCGCACCCTTTGCTCGGCCAACGAGTGGTTCAGAAGGAACAGGTAGCGTTTGTCGTTTTTGTGGCGGATCGTCATTTCCACGTTCGGATCTCCTTCGGCAATCGATGCCACTGCGGCGGCCCGTTGGACCTGATCCAGCACGATGTCGGCGTTCCGGTCGTTGACGTAGCTGCCCAGGTAATAGGCCTGCCCGTCGCCGAACCGGTTCATGCTCAGTCCGCACCTGCCCTCTGCCGGGTGCGGATGTCGCCCCGGCGCGCCGACGCGCCAGACCGCCACCGTCTTGGCCGTGTCCGGATCGATGATTTCGTACCCGCCGAACGCGTCAAGTTCAACGCCGTCCGCAGTCGCCATCACGTACGGTTCGGCATCCTCCGGAATCCTGCCTTCCTCTTCCCGGCGAATCCCGAGCAGCGAAGTCAATCCGGCAGGGGGCGTGGCGGCGAGCACGTGGTTGTCCGCATTGCGCGTGAACGACCGGGCCGTGACCAGCAGCGTGCCGCCGTTGGCGACGAACGCCTCCAGTTTTTCGACCAGTTCCCGGTTCTCGGCGATGTGCGTCGGCATGAGGATGACCTCCATTCCCTCGAAACTGTCCTGGGGGTGCAGCAGGCCGACCGGCAGGTGGCGACGCAGCCCTTCGACGTACAGCGCCTGAACCTGATCCCATGGCCCGGGGAAACCGTTGGTCTGGGTCTGATACATCTGGTCGTTGTCATAACTGTGCAGGATGCCGATCTTCACGTCCTTGACCGAGCCCAGCAGCGTGCTGCCGATCTTCTGCAACTCCCGTCCTTCCTGCGCGAATTCGTGGTAGCGCCGGCGCAGGACGTTGTCATGGTCGATGATGCCGTTCCAGTAGATTTCCGCACCGAACCGGCAGGTGCGCCAGCGGAAATGCAGGATGCCGTCCGCGCCGTGAGCGATGCCCTGGTAGGCCCAGAGCCTCATCTGCCCCGGTTCGCAGGTCGGGTGCATGTATTCGAGCTGACCGCCGGGGCCGCCGCTCTGCTCGGGAATGATGTAGCCGCCGGTCACGTACCGGCAGAGTTCGTTCTTCAGCGCCGCCCAGGCATATGCATCCGGCCCGCCGAATCCGGGATAGACGTCCACGGCATAGAAATCCAAGTCTTCGGCAAATTTCCAGTGGTCGATCTTGTCGAACAGTCCGTTGTGCGTGATCCACCAGCGGGGTTGGACTTCACGCAGGATTTCCACCTGCTGCCGCTGGAACTCGGTGATCGAATCGCTCAGGTATCGGGCATGATCGAGTTCATGACTCGGGTTGCCCGGTGCGGGGTAGCGGCCGTGCCGCGGCAGCACGATCTGGTCGAACGAATCGTAGCTCTGCGCCCAGAACCGTGCGCCCCAGGCATCGTTCAGCGCGTCGATTGTCCCGTACTTCTCCTCCAGCCATTTCCGGAAACCGACTTGACAGGCATCGCAGTAGCAGACGGAAAAATGGCAGTACAGCTCGTTGTCCGTTTGCCACCCGATCACTCGTTCGTTGTCGCGATAGTGCTCCGCCATCATGCGGGTTATACGACGGGATTCCGCCCGAAATTCTTCGTTGTTGGTGCACACATGCTGACGGCTGCCGTGCTCCATGCGCACACCTTCGGAGGTCACGCGCATCCACTCGGGCTTGCCTGCGGTCATCCAGCGCGGCGGCGTGGCGGTGGGCGTGCAGAGGATGGTGTCGATCTCGCACTCGCCGAGCCGCGCGATGGTTTCATCGAACAGCGAAAAATCGAACTGGCCGCGGGCTGGTTCCATCACATCCCAGGCGAATTCCGCCATGCGCACCACATTGACGCCTGCGTCCTGCATGCGTTGCGGATCCTGTTCCCGGTCTTCCGCCGTCCAATGCTCGGGATAGTACGGCGCGCCGAACAGAAACCGGCTCAGATTCGTCGGGCGTTGGTGGCGTGGCAGGACATCGTGTCGGTCGTTCATTTTTTTCTTCATTGTATACTCCTGAGACAATCTTCGCGCTCCCGGAAATAACTGACGCTCTGCATGACCAGTCGGTCCAGCAGTTCGGGTTCTGGATTGCCGTACATCGCCGGATAGGGATCCCCGCCTGGCCCCAGGGGTTCGGGTGTCGCGAACCGGCCCGGGCCGTTGTAGCCGATCAAGTACAGCGCCATGATGATGGCGTCGATGTCCAGCGCGCCGTCGCCCAGCGCGCCGCGATTGCTGTCGGCCAGGTGCAGGTTCGTCAGCCTGCCACCCGCCGCGAGCAAGGCTTCCGCCACATGCGCCTCGCCCACCTGCATGTGGTAGACATCCCCATTGATATGCTGTATGCCGTCATGAGCCACGGCCTCAATATAGGCTTGGGCATCGGCTATGGTGTGGCAGAAACTGACCTCGGCGGCACGGATCGGTTCCACGGCGGCACGAATGCCGAGCCGGACAAAATCATCGGCCACCAGTCTCAGGGTCTCCACACTGCGGGCAAACTCCATGTCGTCGTACGGTGTGGGCCGCCCCACCGCCCCCGGCACGACCAGCAGATAACCCGCACCCACGGCGGCGGCAAATTCCAGTTCACGACGAATATAGTCCACCGCCGCCTGGCGCTGCAACGGACGATTGCTCGACAAATCGTTGTCCGCCGAAAACATCCCGCACACTCCGGATACGGTCAGGCCGTGATCGGACAGTATGCGCGTGGTTTCGTCCGGATTGCTCCCGAGGTCCGGACCGTAATGGTTGCCGTGCAGTTCGATGAAGCGGACGCCCGACTTCTCCAGGCGCGCCGCTGAAACGGCCAGACTCTCCATGCCGAACCCCCAGTTGCTCCAGGATAGGTTCAGGCGGTCGCGGAACCGTTCCGGGCTCTCGCGGCGAAGCTTCAGGAAGGCGTTCCGCAGCTTGTCGTTCTTCTGTTCAAAATTTTGCTTTGTCATTGGATTTTTCCGTTTTGCGGATTTTGATTATTCAAGGAGTTCAGGGGTCAGGCGACCAAGAATGACCGTCGCGATATGACACCCATGACCCATGACCCACTAACCACTAACCACCTCAATGCCGTCCGGGGCTTCCACTTCTGTTTCATACTCGTCCGCCGACCGCCGCCAGGAAGTGCGCAATGGACCGCGGGGCGTTGTCAACGTGCCGCGGGCTTCGCTGATGTCCGCCGCATGTGGTTTCACGGCGACCTTCGACCACCCCTTGTCCAGCGGTTGCACGCCAAGAACATAGGCGGGCAGCAGAAATGCGGGGCCGGCAGCCCAGCCATGACACAGAAAGGTATTGTCGGCCTGGATACGGGTTTCGGGAAACGTCGGCAGGCCCGCCTGTTCGCCCCACAACATGCGCATCTGATCCAGCGCCAACCGGTCCAGCCCCTGTTCGAACAGTGCCTGCACCAGGAAATGGCCGAACCACAGGGTTCCCACCGGCACCAGCTTGTCGGGTGCCGGTCGTGGCCCCTTGCCCAGCGAATCCTCACCTTTCGGCATCGGCCCCAGCAGTGCCGAGTCGACAATGCGCCGGAGCAAGGCGTCCCTCTGATCGGGCGGGCAGACCCCGGCCAGGACGGCCATGGCATTGGCCTGCTGGCTGTAGATCGGCGGCAGTCCCTCCGCAGAGAGCGCCGCATCGCGGTACAACAGGCGTTCGGCATCCCAGAACCTGGCGTGGGCGGCCGCCCGCAGCTCCACCACCCGGTCGAGCTTCTTCCCAAGGGCATCCCGGAACAACTCATGCCGCCCCAGGCGTTCCAGCGCCCAGATACATGCGGCATTCGTGACCAACAGGCAACCTTGGTCCTCAATCGGCGCCCAGTCCCAGAACTGCCCGGCTGGCCAGGCACTGATCAGCTCGTCGTCACCTCGCTGTTCATCCAAAAACTCGAGCAGTCGATTGGCGGTCGGCAGCAGGCCGCCGATGTTGTCCCGGCCCGTGAACAGCCAGTAGTCAACCAGCATGTGCAGCCAGACCAGACTGCTGCTGGCAAAGGCGCAATTAGTCCGCTCGGAGGGGAAAAACCCGTTGATCCGCCCGTCCGGCAACGCACATTGAGCGGCTTGGAAAAGCGTCCGTTCCAGCATTCGGTTGTCGCCGAAGGCATAGGCTGCCACTCGCGCATGCAGATAGCTGTCCTGCATCCATTGCACGCGTTCGCGAGTCGAGCAGTCCATGAACGCGTCCGTAGTGCAAATGCGGACGGTTTCAGCGGCCTTCCTGTAGAATGTATCAAGCTGGTCATCCGGTGCCGCAAACGCGGGCTGAAGGTCGAAGGGATAGGTTTCCTCCTGGGCGGACACTCGTGTCAGCGCAGCCGTTCCCCGGCAATCCACGTCAATCATCACGTACCGGAACCCGCGGGGGTGTGCGGTTTCAATCCGGCAGCCGCCGCCGGGCAGAACAAACCGGTCGGAAAGATGGGCGTAGGAACGTTCGGGATTGACAACGCCGTTTTCATCAAGCAGATCGTCATAGGACAACTCCAGCATCTGGCCGGGCGTGGAATCCGCAAGCTCCAGCGTCAAGTACCCGGAGACCGTGCGTCCGAAGTCGGCGACGATGAATCGTCCCTGGTCTTGCGCCACCGCTTGGATGCGCCACGGCAGGGCGGAAGACGGGCTCGGCGCCGTGATTTGCCGATGGCGGTTGGCCACGGTGCGGGAGAGTATTTCATCCTCTTCACCGGCCTGCCAAGCACCGGCGGCAGTCCATGCCTTGGGAGTGAGCACAGTGCGGCGCGGCAGGGGAATATCCCGCCGACAAAGGCACGGCCAGGGATCGCAGGGGGGGGTGCCAACCACCACCGGCGACACCCAGTCACTGTCCGCAAAGCCAATCCGGTTCCAGCCATTGGGAATCCGACGCAGATCGCAGTCTTCCCAGAACCCGAAATGCGACATCGTGCATGGCAGGTCAGTTCGCCAAGCGGTCGCCAAAAGGCTCTGCCAGCCCATGCCTGTCGACAAGTCCCGGGTTCCACCGGCGTCATGCAGCACAATGTCAGCCAGTACTCCGGCGCGGCCGGTCATCACTGTAGCGTTCACCTCACCGATATGATGGCCCATGATCGCCAGGCAATGCTCTCCCGGCGGCACATCAATGGTCAATTCATCGAAGCTGTAGGCATCCAAGTGCGCTCGCGCCGGGCCCCTGGCCAGCAGTTCGCCGTCAAGGTACAGCCAATAAAAGGAATCGGCCGTTATGGCGACGGACAGCGTGCCGCCTTCGGACGCCGAAAACGTTCGCCGAAAATAGGCATAGTCATTGCGTCGGCCCTGGTCGGCCACCGGCCATATCCACTTCCCAAGCCAATCTGTTTTCGGACAGGTGTTAAGCGGCAACTCGGCCACCGGGGCGGCAGTCGGCATTGTTGAATTCATAACTCTCTCTGAATGATGTTAGGTTGAAGTATCCAAGTCGCGCACCTTGTCGAATTCGTTCTCGGTTCGTGGTTGTCACTTCACGCGGAACCGTTCCGCATGTCCCAGGACTTGATCGACCTGCTCGCGCGTTTCACAGCCTACTTCGACGAGAAATCGGCCTTCGGCCCAGCGGCCGGCGTTTTCCAAGAATTCATCGGGGGTGGCAATGAATTGGATCGAGGTTTTTCTTGACGCTTCGATGATGGTCTCGTCGATAATCGCTGCCAGATGCTCTGTGTTCAGGTCGCGATGGACGAACTGCACCCAGGTCTGATCGTTCTCGGCCCAGATCGGAATCTGGTGTGCGCCCAGTTCATGATGATGCAGGTAGCAGCCACCCCATTCTTCGACGATCCGGTCGAAGTACGGGCGCTCGAATCTGCGGAGCGTGTCGGGCGAGACCAGGTCGCCGAAATCGCAGGACAAATAGCTTCCGCACGGTGCCCAGCAACCGAAGGTGAACCCCTCCAGGTCATACCCATGCAGATGATTCGCCTGCACATCGCGTTCCGTGGCCAGGATCGCTTCCGTGCAGCGTTCGAGCAACAGGTGCAGTTCGTCTTCGTGCTCATAGACATCGGTGAAGATGTCGTTGCCGAGGAACTGGTTGGCCAGATCGGTGGGGCCGAAATGCGCGAACGGCAGGATGCCATAGCCGCCGTCCCAGTTGTCGATGAAGTGACGAAGAATAATCATCTGCGCCCGGTACCACGGGTTTTCGGGACGGAACCCGATGCGCTCAATGCCGTCCGCCCAGTCAGTGATCGGCGGATGCAGGTAGTTGGTGTCGGGCTGCTGGACCAGTTCGGCTTCGTCGACCAGGGCCGCGGCGATCATTCCCGTGCCTGCGAACACCATGGCGGTCGGAATCCGGTCGTCGTCGAATTCAGCGGTCGCCTGGCGCTGGACGTCGAGGATGTCGAGCATGCGCCGGGCATAGCCGCGAATGGAATCTTCGTCTTTCCAGTCCACTTCATCTACCGGAATGGCCGGGGGCATGACCAGCCCCGGAGGTTGATGCCAGATCGTCAGCATCAAGCCGCTGTCCGCTTTATAAAACCGCCGGTAGCGGTCGATTTTTCGGGTCAGAGCAGAATTCATCGTCGGCACTCCATTACCGCCTCCGCCATCGCCTCCAGGTTGGCTGGCGGGACATTTGGCAATAGAGCTTCGTGACTGGGGCTGACAATCAGCCGTGGGCCGAGCAGTTTTTCAACCCTCCGCACCTCTGATTTCACTTCGTCCGGGCTTCCATGCACGAGCAGGTACTGAGTATCAATACCGCCCATAAAGGCGATCCGACCGCCGAAATCCCGGGCCAGAGTCTCGGCGTCCATGTTGGCCGCCTGGGCCTGCAGCGGATGCAAGCAGTCAACGCCGGCATCAATCAATCGGTTGATCACTTTGTGAATCGCACCGCACGAATGGAGTATGGCGTGATAGCCGTGTGCGTGAGCTTGCTCCGTGAACCGCTTGAACCAGGGCATGATAAACTGATCGAACTGTTCCGGACCACAGATCAGGTCCAGCTGAGTGCCAAAATCATTGCCGAAGAAAAAACCATCCACTTCTTTGCCAGCCGCGGCGAAAAACCGCTCATTGGCCTCATGATAGAAGCCGCAGACCCGGTCGGTCACGGCCTGAACCACGTCGGGATGGGTGTACATCTTGACCATGTAGTCTTCCATCCCGAAAAGGTCCATGACATCGTGATAGAAACAGGTCCAGAAGCCACTGGCGCGATACACGTCGCCGGCGGCGCGCAGCGTCTCCAGGCACAAGTCAAAGGAAAGGTAGTCGGGGTTCGGCCAGGGGAAGGCCTCCACCTCCCGCACATCCTCGCAATCGGCCAGCGGTCCTGCCTGGCCATGGCGTTTCTTGCTGGCGAGAGAGTCGAACATGCCGCGGCCACTTGGATCGACGTACGCACCGGCGAAGAACTGCGGGCAGATCCAGCGGACATCGTCGCCAAGCTTGCGCCGCAGTTGCTCCTCGTCAGACGTACCGAAATACCGATGCAGCGCCGGCCAACTGTCATGATGCGGGTTGCCAAGCCAAAGACCGCAACGGTCAGCCGGCTCACCGGCAATGATTGCACAAATTCTTTCACGACTGTTCATCACTACTGTTCCTTTTTATGAATTTTAAAATGGTGTCCGAGACCACATCCAGGCGCATACATCCAGCCACAGGGCAACCCAGCCGCGCTTCCTGCTGCCGATTGAACATGGCCGGATCGGCCGAGGATATCTTCTGCTTGGCCGAGAGCACCGTCGAGGTGGCGAGGACCAGATGGCGCGCGCCGATCCCCGCCACTGAAGCGCGGAGAACAGAAGCACGCATCACATGATTGTTTTCAAGATTATGAGTGTATAGCATAATACTACGTTTTGGATCATCCGTTATGTGCTTACTGTTCATCGAAGTTGCAGCACAGCTTGTGTTCGCGTTGCACCACCACCTATTGTTCGATGGCTATGCCCCAGCGGGTCGCCATTTCCTTTTCCAAGGCCTGGCGCTCTTCATCGTTCAGCGCCCGGTCGTAGACCAGCATTTCGGCCACGTCCCCTGAAATATACTTGTCGAAGTTCCACGAACCACCCCAGCCAAAATAGCTGAACGGCACGGGTTTGTCCAGAACCAGTGAAAACACCTGCAACTGACCGTCGTCGAACTCCAGCGCGTCATCCTGATTATCCCCGACATGCACCGCGCGGCCGTTCAAAAACCCGCGTCCGCCAGTCACGGCCTTCGCGGCGTAATTGGCGCTGAACGCTTTGCGCGGGCGCACCACGCCCGGGTGGAAGGGGCGCGAGTTGAAATACGGATGCCCCAGGATCAAATGCCTGGCGCGAAAGACGACGAAAATGGTTTGCGCCTGCTCCCGCATGGGAAAACGCAGGTGCGAGCTCTTGCCGTCGAAACGCAGCAGCGGCCTGTCGCCAGCCCCGTCCGCGACATACTGCGGGCGGCTGGTCGGCCACGGGACGACGGCGTCCACGCCGTTCCCGCTCAGGTCCAGCCAGCGCAGGACGCTTCCGTCCTCGTCCACGGCCACCGGGCCCTTTGCGCTCCACCAGGCGCTCAAGCCGTCGATCCGGAGCGGCAACGAGTTTGCACCGGGCAGCTCGCCAACCACACGTTCCCGGGCCGCTGTCGGCTGTGCCTGCGGCGCGCCGGGTTTTTCCTGGGCGATCCGCAGCACTTCCTCGTACAACTGCCCCGCGATCTTCTCCCCGCCCGCGGCATTCACATGCACACCGTCCTGCATCAATCCGGCCTCGTTGTTCTTACTCCAGGGGCCGCCGAGCCAGGCGGACATGTCCCAGTAGTGCGCGCCGACTTCAGCGCACAGTTCCGGGAGAATTTCACGATACTCGTCCAGCCCCTTGTTCGACCATGCGGAATTGACCACGGCCGTGGACAGCACCAGCACACGGGTGTTCGGCACGGCCGTCTTGATTCGCCCGACGATCTCCCGCAGGTTGTCGGCGAACTCGTCGCGGTTGTGCCCCGCCAGGTTGTGGTCGTTGGTGCCGAGGATGATGACCGTGACATCCGGTCGCAGATGCCCGAGCGCCTGTTGGAAAACCATCGGGTCCACATCTCTGAAGTCCTGGGTGGTCGCCCAGCCCTTGCCCCACTTGTGCACCACGGCACGCGGTACGCCGGACGGTGTAGCGACGCGCGCCTCGACCCCGAGCAGCGTCACCGGCGGCGAGTCCGTCGTCAGCACCAGGCGATGCCAGCCGTTGTCGAGCCCGTCCACGCTGGTTTTGCGAACCTCGCAATTTTCGGCGGCGGTATTCACCGTCTGCGGATCACGACCGGCGACAGCGAGCGAGAACGCGCCGCCATCCTCGGTCGCCAGCCAGTGGACATCGACCGTCGTGCCGTAGAATTCGACGACCGTTTCCAGACCTTTCTTCATACCCACGGCATAGGTGCCGTCGGGTGCCAGGTAGGGTTTGGGTGCGCCTGGCTTGACCATGCCGCGCAGTGTCCACGCCCCCTGGTTTTCGATGTTCAAGTACGGCAGATAGCCACTGCCCATGCCGACCTGGGCGTACAGCGAATGGTAGCCGCTGCCGAAATAGCCGTAGTTCTCCTCGAACATCCGCGCCAGTTCGCCGGTGATGTGGCCGATCTCCGTGTTGGAGTCGCCGATCATCAGGACATTGAGCCCGGCAGGCAGCGCGGAAGGCTTCGGCGCGTGCGGCACCGGCCGCGCCGTCTCGGCGAGAACGGAAGGGGAAAAGGTCAAGGCACACATGATTGTTCCTCGAAGGATGTGTTTCGCGCAATCCATTTGATCTCCTTATGAGTTGCCGTCCGGAACGTTCATTTTTGGCACTACAGGATTGTTAGTGGGTGCTGATTGCGGGCTGAAGGCCCGGCCCATTTTAGCCCAGGGCTCGCAGCCCTGGGTATAAGATACACCCGCAATTGCGGGCTGAAGGCCCGCTCCAATGGACATCGTTGCGGCAGAGAATTTTGGAGCGGACTTTCAGCCCGCCGTTCGGTTTGTGATTGCAAACCCAGGGTCGCAGACCCTGGGCTAGTCATGGACCGGGGCGTTGCCCCGAAAACCTTCATTGCCACTAAAAATCCTGTAGTGCCTCATTTTTTTTAGTATTGAGTCCACTCAAAAAAAGTCAGTTTCCCCGATCCGAAGGCCTGGAAGGCCTGTTTCATCGTAGCCCTGGGCAACGCCCGGGGGTTTGGTTTGGTCGTTGACGTGCCCTGTAAGGGCACCTCAAGACGTTGCCCGCGAAGGAGATTGAGGACCGCTTTCAGCGCTCTTTTTTTGGTTCCTCGTTTCCCCGGACGTTGTCCGGGGCTACGGTGAAATGCCCCATCCGGGGCATGATTGAGGTTTTTAGAGTGGGCTCGGTATTTGTTATGACTGAGCCGCAGGATCTCTGGAGTGCTTTGCACGATGATTGAAAAATTGTAAAAACCCACATTGTCGGCGGATCCTGATGTTCAAATCGGACCATATGTTCCGGTCGAGTCACCGCTCGTAAGTTCCAGAATATTCTCATCCGCCTTCCATCGGCATCGCCAACTCGGCTCGTCGTGATCGGCCGGCATGACCTCCAGCAACGTCAGCAGTCGATGTGTCCGCGCCGGGTTCACCGCCAGTCGCAACAGATTCACGGGACGACCGTGGCAGTCGATGCCTTCGCTTTGTGCGCCTGCTTTTTCCGGTTGCCAGTTCACGGGCGCAATTCGCAGGTGGCTCCGGGTTCCATGAACCGCCCAGGAACCGTCGTCATCCTGCCGGACAATGGGAAACTCGCTGTTCAAACGGAAACCGACCGTGTGCGGAGTTCGCATTTCCAGGTCGTCGTCGATGAGGAAAAGCGTTGGCGCGGGCGACCAGACGCGCCGTTTATTGCGGATGAACAGCTCCGGCTCCCAGGCATCACGATTGTCGCAACCCACGTCGAGCACGCCATTTACGAAGTTCGCAAATTCGATGTGGCCGCCGGCGGTGGTTTTCGGAGCTTGTTCAAGTGCTTCGCCGTCGGCGTCTTCGGGGACGGTCAAGTTGTGGTAGGCGGCTTTGCACATGACCAAGTGCGCGGGGTTGCTGTAGTTGGTCGTGCCGCGGTCCATGGCCAGGGTTTCGCCGGCCGCCTCAAGAATGAACTCGCCCTTGTCCTGGTGGGAATGCCCGCCGCCGGTCGGGCCGCTGAACAGGTGCATGCGGACGACGGTTTGACCGTCGTCCGCACCCTCACCCCCGCCCCCTCTCCCAGCGGTAGAGGGGAGAAGAGAGGCATCGGTGACCGTGTGTAAGATTCGGCAGACGCCAGCATGACCTGTGACAGGAAAATGATAGAATTCGGGTGTGAATTGGGGAAAACCTTTTGAGGAAAGGTTCTTCCCCAAACCCCTTTCCAAACCTGTTTTATCTTTTGCCGGTGCGGTGGTCGGAGCTACTAGCAGGTGGAACCAGTCAGCCTGCGGCTCAGCATTTTCATTCAGTCTTGAATAGAGAGAGCACCAGGTGTCACTGCCGGTGGCTTCAGCGAACACCGCCGCCATCTGCAGCCCCGGTTTCATGTGGGCGTGTCCGGCGGCGTTGATCGGCAGAAATCCGGTGCAGTCGGCGGTGGTCGAGAGCATGGCCAGGGCGAAGTCGGCAGTCTTATGAATCCGGTCGCCGACGCTTTCGGAAAACGGCTTGCCTCGATATCGGGACAGCTCGAAGAGTGTCGGGAACACTTCGCCAACGCTGTGCCAGTAGCCCATGCCCTCGCAGGTGCCGCCGTCCGGTTGCAGGTAGGCGTTGAGCATGGTATGCAGGTCGCGCTCGGCCTCGGCGATGTTGGCACGATATCTTGGGTACGTCTTCTCCAACGCCACGTACGCGCGGACCCGGCCAGGCGTGAACAGCAGGCCCTGGTTCATCGAGCGGATGTACTCCCAGCGATGGAAATCGGACTCGACCCGTGCGAGCCCTTTCATGATCATGGCGTCGCGGATCAATTCCTTGCCGGCGGGCGTCAGGCAGTGCCCGGCCCAGTCCAGCACCAGCGGCAGCACGCGCAGATAATAGCTTTCGTCAAAACAGCGGGGGTGTGCCGTGGTACCGGAGAGTGCGCCAATGAAACTGTGGACCCAATGGTCGCAATGCGCCAGCGCCAGCGCCATGCGCGCGGCCATGCGACTGTAGCGCGCATCGTCTTCCATGATCCCGGCAAACGCCAGAACATCGATGGTGCCGACTGTGAATCCAGGCTTGCCCAGGTCGCGGACACGCAGGCCGCGGGCCGGATCGCCGCCCGGCGCGAATTGCCCCACATGCTTCTCCGGCTCTCGCGACAGCAATTGGTCGGCCTTGGCAAGTAGCGCGGCATAGTGTCGATTCAAATGCGAACTTCGCATTTTCCGGCGGAGTTGCGGCAGGTCGCCGGGATCAAAGAACAGGCCCAGTTCGGGTTGGGCTTCGCCGGGGTTCGGTTCCAGCAGGCCGGGCCAGGCCGGGTCGAACACCGGTTGCCGTTCAAGCATTCGCGCCACGCCTGCGGAGTCCGCAACCAGCAGCCACTGAACGCTGACCACGGCGGGAGGTGGTCCGGACAAGCGGAATTCCAGGCGCAGCCCGGTCAGGCGGGCACCGTGGAAATGACCTTGGAACTCGTCGTTTCGGTCCGTGCCCGGCAAGTTGTCAAAAACCGTCTGCCACTGACCGTCCAGCCGGGCATGCAGGGAAACCCGGACCGACGAGGGCATGGCGGCGGCGAGGACCAGTTGATCATAGCCGCTCAGATCGAGGTCGCACTGACGCTCCAGTGTTAATTCCGGTGCGTCGGGGACAACACCGGCACGGGAAATGGTGAAATGCTGAGGCGGGCGAACGCTTCCGGATGCGCCGTCGCCCCAGGTGATTTCATAGGGCGCCAGCACATCGATACGGCTGTCGTCCGCGTTCTTGTCACCGTCCCAGAACGCCTCCAGCACGGCTTCGTTTTGGTTGATAGGCAGTAGTTTCATGAGTGTTCAGTGTTCGGCGAGGAATGCACCCGGCGTTTTGCACAGCACCGTTCGCCGTCATTCGCCGTCTGTGACGGCATCCTTGTCGTCCTCCGCGTACATCTCGCCCAGTGCTTTGCCGGGGGCGTTGACATACCAGGCATTGACCATCAGCACGTCGCCCGCCTTCGCCGCCTGAAGAACCTGCTCTTTCACCTCGGGCGCCACGTTCAACAGGTTGTCGACCATGTTGACACAGAACGCATTGGGCCAGAGCGCGCGGATGGACGGCGGGGTGCCGGTCACACCGTGATGGAAGAGCGATTGCAGCGGCGCGGTGTATGCGTAGTGCAGCGGATGCTCCCACTCGGGAATCAGCAGAACCTGCGGGTATTTCTCATGCAGCCGGCGGTACTGTTCGGCGGTGATGTTGTAGTCGCTGTCGATGTAGATCAGCGTGCTGCCCCAGCGCTTCACGGCATAGTCGATCTTGACATCGAGCTGTTCAAATCGCGCATCCGGATCCTCGAGCTTGTCCTGCACCCAGTACTTGCCTTCCTTGCGCACGCGCTGCGGACGGATACAGATGCCGTGACGGAACCCGGCGTCGTCATAGACCTTGAAATAGGCGTCGATGGTGGCCAGCTCGTGCTCGCCCGTGTATTCCATTTCCGGAGCGATATCGGGGATGATGCGCGGATCGCCGTAGTACGTGTGGCCGGTGCGCTGCCCTTCCGGATCCCAGGTGATGCCGCCCTGGGCGTTCTGGACCTTCAGCGCCTCCACCGCGCCGGCTGCATACTTCAATACCCGCCCACGAAACTCTTCCTTGCCTTCGTCGGTCGTCACGTCCAGGTCCTTGGCGTTCATGAACCAGCGGTTGGGGTTGGTGTCCATCTGATCGGGACCGTTGCCGCTGCTGGCCAGGAAAATCTTACCGATGGGACGGCGGTCCGGCCAGTTCAGGGTCGACGGATGTGCCTCGACGTACGCCCGCAACAGGTCGGCGCCCAGCTCCTGAACCGTCAGTCCCGCCGAACCGAAGCGCAACACGACCGTGCCGGTGCGAGAGGCGTTCGCGGGAATGTCGGTCAACGTCAGCCCGGCGCGATTCACTTTGCCTTCGTTCTCGGCAAACCAGAACCCGGCGGTGCGAACCGCCTCGCCCTTGCCGCCGCACAGCAGGACGCCGTCCGCGAAGTCCATGAGGACCACGGGCGGTTTCTGGCCGCTGTTGGTCGCGCCGAAATTGCCGCCCTTGAACGGGGTCGGGTTCAGGCCGATGGCGCTGGCCTTGGGCACTTCCGGGTAGCCCAGGCGCGCCACCTGAAGATTGATGGCCGTCATTACCTGCTCGGTCTGGTTGCTCACTGTGACCCTGATTTCCAGGGTGTTGGGCTGGATTTTTTCGTACTGCGCCACCACCGCGCCCCACGGGTATTGCAGAGTCACCGTGCCGGTGGCCGGATCCAGCGTCTGGGACGTTGCCCGGCCGGCCGCCAGCTCTTTATTGGCATCTCCGGCGAACTTGGGCGTGTGTCCGAACGGCTGCAAATCGCCGCCCGCCAGGAACGAGCGGCCCTGAAACTTCAACGTTTCCAAGCCGGTTTTCTTGAGGGCAAACTCCAGGGCGTCCTCCTCGACCGGCACTTCACCCAGATTCGGCGGCGGCGGGGTGAAGCTGGCCTTTTCCGGTACCGGTTCCGAGACAGACACTCCGGTCGGGGCTTTGCCGCAGGAGCTTGCAAGCAGAAGGACGGCTGCGGCAATGCCGCAGACGACGAGCAGGCTGCGTCGGCTTGTATGTGTTTGGGTAGATCGGTCTGATCGGACTGATCGATCTGATCTTTCGCATCGGACACAGGCAGTCTTAAGGGTTGAACGGCTCATTTCTCACCTCCAATTCGCAGGATCATCAGATCGTGCTTCTTCAGCTCGGGCAGGGTCAGGCGGCCATCGACCGCGTGGAAAACCTGGGTTTCATCCTCCCAGTTCTTGGCCTGGAAATCCTCGGGCAGTCCGAGGCGCTTGCAGTCCAGCGTCACCACCGGCTTGCCGCCGTCGCTCCAGTCGCAGAGCACGATCAGGGTCTGGTCCTCTGAATCGTGGACGATCCAGGAGCTGTCGATGCCTTCGACCCGGGCCACAGGCTCGCGCTGCCAGTAGTTGTACACCCGGCAGGCGTCCGTGCCGTAGCCCATGTCGTACAACGACTGCAGGACACGGTTGAGGAACTTGTCCGGACGCTGCATGATGATTTCATGCGTGAGCACAACACCGGCGCGGGTGCGCTCGACCCAGCCCCTGTGTTCGCCGGCCATGTGCGTGTGGCCTTCGAGCGCGCCGGGGATGTTGCCGGTCTGCCGCCCGATGTTGATGGTGCGGATGTATTCGCGGGTGAAGCGGGTCTGCCAGTCGCTGGTCCCGTACTTCCATTCCCAGCCCAGATAGAACCCGGTCCAGCTGAACACCGGCGCCAGGCTGGCGTTGGTCATGTGCGGCATGTTGTAATTGGGTTTTCCGAGCTGATGGCCCAGCACCGCCGTACGCTTGGTCACTTCGCGCAGCCGCCAGATGTCGGCCTCCGGCTGAAACAGTCCGTCCTCGCGCACATACCCGTCGGACGTGACGCGGTTGGAGTTGCTGTAGATGCAGATGTTGTCCCAGTAGATGCCGTCCATCCCGTTCTCCAGGAATTCCTTGTAGTAATAGAGCAGGAAATCGACGCGGCTCGGCACGGGGATGACCGTAAAATCGATCCGGCCGGAGGTCCGGTCGGTGGCGGTCTGCCGCCAGCCGAAGTTGACGCGCCGCCATTCGTCCTGGTACACCCGCCACTCGGGCGTGTACGTCACCGCGCCGCGGATGTTGGTGTACGGCACGATGGCGTCGGCATTTCGCAGGTTGGCCGACCAGTTGATCTCATTCTTCACCTCGGGATGCTCTTCCTTGTACTGTTCAAAGAATTCGCGGTTGTCCTCGCCATGCTTTCCCGATTCCGCGATCTTCTTGACCACGGTGAAATCCCGCTCCATCGGGAACACGCCGTACAATTGCCCGCCCCAGTACATGCACATGCCCAGGAAAGTGACATTTTCCTTGCCGCCATGGAACAGGCCAAGACGCCGCCAGTTCTCCGGCATCGGCTTGGTCGGCGTGGCCATCAGACCGAAGGTGATCGTGTGCGTGCGCTCCAGCACTGTCGGTTTCTGGATCAGGCGCACCCGCAGGCTCAATTCGTCGCCATTGCGCTCCAGCGCCAGCGCGGGCGTCTTGTCCGTGGTGTCGACGACCCAGTCCTGGTCGTTGGCGGCGAACCAGGTCAACCCCCGGCCCTCCTCGCCAATCCACAGGTACGGCAGGAACGTGCCGATCAAGTCCGAGCGCGACGCCTTGATGCTGCTCCAGACCTCGCCTTCGCCGACGGGCACCGCGCCGCCGTAGTTGATCCGCAGTCCGTCGCCGCAGGCGTGCATCAGCGGCATGAAATCGTTTTTCAGCGGAATCACCAGGTCGAGGGCGTCCACCGGCGCGTCGCCGTTTTGCGACAGCTCGAGCGTCACCTTCATGCAGCCGTCGTATTCAAGTTCGCCGCGGGTCACGCCCTGGATGTCGCCCGCCGTCCACTCGGCCCGAGTCGTCACCACATGCGGCTCGGCCTGCTCAACAGCGACAGTGCCCGCAGTGGTTTGGGGTTTGCCATTCTGCACGACCTCGAAGCGCATCGGCCCGGCCAGAATCTCCTCGCCGTCGGCCACCACGCTGGACCACAGCCCGATGTCACTCAGCGTATGCTCCCGCAGAATCGCGGACACCCGGTCGCCTTCGACTTCCAGCGGTGTGAACGGCGGGATCACCTCGTCGCTGACCCCGATATCGTTGTCCAGCCAGGCAAAGTCAGATCGTTGCTCGAACGGCAGGCTCTTCACCGGCTTGTCGTCGTCCTCGTCCGCCGCGCCGCTATCCACGTACAGCTCCGCGCGATACAACCCGTCCGCCAGCTCGGGCAAATCAAGCCGCTGTTCCGTTGCGAACTTCGCAAATTCTTCGACTCTCATGCGGGCCACGACCTGATCGTCGCCCTGGTCGCGCACCTCGACGCGCAGCGCCTGCACGTCCTGCCGGTCCTGGAACCCGGAGAAATCGGAGCGCCAGCGCAGCAGTTTGGGCGTGGGATGCCATTCAATGGCGAACTCGAAGGCTTGCTCCTTGTCCTTGACCGCGACCTTGTCCCAGGGATCCTCCGGCTGCGTGTGCCACTTGACATCGCGCTGGTAGTACATGACACCGTCGGCGCCGGTCACCCGGATCTCGGCGAGCGCCGGGTAGTTCTCGGGCGAAAAGAATTCCTTTTCATACTCGAATCGGCGGCTCGCGCCCGGTTCAAGCACGGCTTCCCATTCCTCGTAGTAGCGCGGCTGCTGCTCGGCGTTGTACCCGAGCTTGACATGCACCGGCAACGCCGCCCCGGTCGGATTCGCCACGTCAACCGCAACCCGGATGCCGTCGTCATCCTGGAACCCGACTTCCGAGACGACGGGGGCGGATTCGACAAACTTAACGCGCGCCATGCTCTCCGCAGAGTCGAACGCATTCACATTCGGCGCCCAGCGCGACTGGTCCCACGGATACTTGTAGTTCCGGCACACCCGCATCGCGATGGGCTGCGACAAATCCTCGATCTCCAAGTCCGCCAGCGGAATGGCGAACTCCGCAATCCAGACGCCGTTCTCGACCGTGTGCGCCTGCCGGAAATCGTCCGGCCGCCACCACAGGTTGGCCGAGCCGTCCGCCCGGTCGTGCATCTTGTCAAACGTAGCACCCAGGCTGTTGACCATGATCTGGTAGTACTTGCCGCCCTTGCCCTCCGGATCGTTGTCGATCCACAATTCGATCGAGTCGTCGTAGATCGTCTGCCCGATGTCCTTGGCGCCCTCCGGTTCATGCTCGGCCATCGGTCCGGCTGTGGGATGCACGGCGGAACGGACCGCGATATACAGGTTCGTCGTGTCGCAGCCGATCCAGAACTCGCCGAGTCGCGGCTGCAACAGATCCTTGCCCCCAGCCCGCTGTGCGACAAAGCGCGAAACATGCAGGGTGTTCCACTCGCCCTCCTCGATCACCCCGTCAATTTGAGGTGCCAGCTTCAAGAGCGGCATGATCACTTCCGGTCGAACCGAGAGTGTGTTGGTGTCCGCCGCCATCCCATTTAAGGAAAGAGTCAAGCCAAGAATTGCAACGACCAATTTCTTTGTTTTTGTCATGTGACTGCCTTTAGCTGTTTGTTGTTTCTTGCGCACTGGGCTATCCATGCCGGCGCGTCTGCTCAATCTACATCCCCCACCGTGCATGTCAACGTAAAATTTAAAAAAATTGCAGTTTGCATATCTTCCAATGGGAAGTACAGTAAGGGTGTTGCATACATAAACGAACGCGATGTCTCGACATCGCCAAATCCGGAAAGGAACCCGAGACATGGGACAAAACTCAATACTGGGAACCATTCGCAGCAAGATCGTGGACGGGCAGTTCAGACCCGGCGAGCGGCTGCCGAATCGAACCGCACTGGAACAGCGGTTCCGGTGCAGCAGCCACACCGTGCAACGGGCCATGACCCAACTGATTCGCGACGGGTTCATCGTGCCGCGCGGCCGGGCGGGCACGTTCGTCAGCGATACCCCGCCCCATACACACCGTATCGGATTGGTGTTCCCAATCCATCTGGATGCGGAACACGGGGGAACGTGGGCACGCTTGTGGAGCACGCTCGACCGCCAGGCCGCCCGGCTGCGACGCGAGGGCGGACTCGACCTGGTCTCTTATTATGAAGTACTGGAACACGCCGATACCGAAGACTGGCGCAGACTGCAAAACGACCTGGCCGCCCATCGCCTGGCGGGCCTGATCCTGGCGTCGCCCAATCACCTGCCGAATGCCGCCGACCTCATGGCCCGCGTGCCTTGCGCAGGTTTCCAGGTCGAGAGTTTCATGGTTCCAGGTCTGCCATCCGTCAATCTTGATCAAGCTCAGATGATCGGGGAAGCCATGCGCCACCTGGCCGGGAAGAACTGCAGGCGCATCGCCGTCCTGGCCAATGACCAGAGCCACGGCCGGTGGATGCAGACTATCCAGGACTCCGCCGAAGACCATGGCATGATCACACTGCCGAAATGGATCCTCGGAGTCAACCCCAGCAAGGCCCACTGGACCGCCAACTGCGTGCACGCCATGCTGCACCGCGGCCAGGACGAGTATCCGGATGCCCTGTTCGTGGCCGACGACGCCCTGGTCGATGCCGCCCTGGCCGGACTGCTCGACCTGGGACTGCGCCCCGGACGCGATATCGAGATGGTCGCCCACGCCAACTTCCCGCTCGAAACCCCCAGCCCCTGGCCCATCGCGCGTGTGGGATTCGATATCAACGAGGTCCTCGACACCTTCCTCAACCTGCTCGAGCAACAGAGGAACGGCACCCTGGAAAGTAAAGAAGCAACCGTCTTCTCCGCAACAGTCCGCCGCGAAGAACAAGAAAAAGGAGAACAAACGAACCAAGCACCAAGAACCCAAGAGCCCGACAACACAACAGGATGCCCGCCACTGCGAGCATCGCAAACAAACAAGGAGAAAGAGACATGAAAAAACTTATTACCCCCATGATGGCCGTCGCACTGTTCCTAAGCTTTGGAGTCCGAGCCCACGCCGATCTGATCGACACAATCGTCAACCCCGGATTCGAAACGCCTGCCTTGGCCGATGGAGCATACACCCAATTCAATACCGACAACATCACCGGCTGGGACGTGGTCGTCGGCAGTGACACACAGGCATTCATCTTCGATCCCGACAGCGGCAATATCGATGGTAGCGGAACCGATCCGGACGGTGACACTTTGTCTGCGGGCACCACGGTCGAAGGCGAAAACTACCTGTCGCTCAAGCCCGACGACGGAACCGTGGTGGGCCAGGTCATCTCCAGCACGTTTGCTGAAAACACCACCTACACACTGACCGTGTCCGTGGGGGACCGAAGCGATGCAGTCTATAAAGGCTACACCATCAAGCTGGGCTTCAACGACGGCGAAACCACCGGTGCCGGCACGTTTTCCGAGTTGGCCACTGCGTTTGACGCCTATGATAGCGGCAACGTACCGGAAAGCAGCTTCATCGACGTGAACCTGAGCTACACGGTACCGCAAGGCGCCCCGGCCATCGGCCAGAATATCGAAATCCGTCTCCAGACCGATCCGGATTCCGGCACAAGCACTGCCACCCTCTTTGATGATGTACGCCTCGACGCAACGGCCATACCCGAGCCCAGCTCGTTTGTCCTGCTCGGCTCGGCGACACTCCTGCTCATGCGTCGCAGAATTCGTCGCCGCGCTTGACCCGGATTGATGCTCGGTCGTCGACGGTTCGGCAAATAGCGGAGTCTGAGAGCGCGATGGAACATGCTCAAACAATGTTGAGTCCACTCTAAAAAGTCATTTTCCCCGATCCGAAGGCCTGGAAGGCCTGTTTCATCGTAGCCCCGGGCAACGCCCGGGGTGTTGGTTTGGTCGTTGACGTGCCCTGTAAGGGCACCTCAAGACGTTGCCCGAGAAGGAGATTTAGGACCGCTTTCAGCGCTCTTTTTTGGTTCCTCGTTTCCCCGGACGTTGTCCGGGGCTACGGTGAAATGCCCCATCCGGGGCATGATTGAGGTTTTTAGAATGGACTCAGCATTCGAAATTCAGTATTCAAAATTCCATAACCCAAGAAACCAAGAGTCCGACAACACAACAGGATGCCCGCCACTGCGAGCATCGCAAACAAACAAGGAGAAAGAGACATGAGAAAGCAACAGTATGTGAATGGAATCCTGGCGATGACAATGGCGGCGCTGCTAGGTACGGTCGTGGCGGTCCACGGTGGAACCTTCGACCCGACGCAAGTCAGCGGCCTGAGCATGTGGTTGGACGCCAGCCAGATCACCGGATTGAACGACGGCGACCGCGTGCATCAATGGCAAGACAACAGCGGCAACAATGTCGATGCCGGCACGTTCCACTCTCGATACAATAACTCGCCGGACCGTTCACCGACCTTTGAAACCAACATCTTGTCGGGCCAACCGGTGGTACGTTTCGATCCGAACCGCGGCGATAGCGATTCGCGAGAATGGATGAGTAGCGGCAATATTTGGGCCTCCGGGACCACTACCGATCTTGGCGCATCCCAGGATGCGACGCAGATCATGGTTTGGCAGAGACGGACTGGCACCCAAGACACATTCTGGTCGTGGGAGAGCAATGAGGCGGGGATGTAAGCGAACCAGTTGCAACTTATGCGGCACCCTTGGACCAGTTGGATGAGCGGCTTGTCCGGCAGCTTGCCGGAGAATAGTTTTGTTACGGAAAGCCTTGTCCTGAATGGCAATCAGAACGCTTCGCAACTCTATCGCAACGGCGCGCAGATTTCCTCCGCTGCTATTGGTGAGGACGATGACATCGGCAATTTTATTCTTAGTGGAAGGCCGGGAGGGGCCAATAATTCCCGGATGGATGTTGCCGAGGTGGTCTTCGTCAACCGCTCGATCAACAGTGCCGAGCGCAATGCCGTTGATTTCTACATGGAGATGAAATACGACCTGACCACCAGCTCCACCGGCGTCATGCTCACGGAAACCGTGACCGGCAACACCATCACCTCCAGCGGCACCATGGACGCCCTTATGGTCGAAGAGGATATCACCGACACCCATCGCGGCTCGGTCAATGTGGATCTTGCATCCGTCGGCATGGGCAGCTTGAAGTTCCTCCTCGACTTCGAGGATACCGATGGCACACTGGATACCGCCGCGCTCCTGTCAACGTTCGTCAGCCAGTCCAACGACGGCCAGTTCTACACTGCCAGCCTGGCATCTGATTCGGCCCCGGCGGATTACGAAATAGAACTTCTCTTCAACGACCTGCCCTCCAGCCAGGCCTACTTCAACTGGGACACCGGCGACACAACCATCCAGCTTGACCGCGTCATAGCGATCCCCGAACCCGCCAGCGGTCTGATTCTTGCGCTGGCCGGACTGATGCTCGGCCGGCGACGGTTCGGGAAATAACACCGGCCTTGTCATATTGGGATCAGACCGATCAGTCCGATCAGTCCGATCGGTCTGATCTGGCGGATCTGGCTGTTCTTCGGAAAAAACATGGGAAAATCTATGCGCAAACGGTTCACGCTCATCGAGCTGCTCGTCGTCATCGCGATCATCGCAGTGTTGGCTAGTATGTTGCTGCCCACGTTGTCGCAGGCGAGGTCGAAGGCCAAGCTCATCACCTGCATGAGCAACCAGCGCCAGCAGTACCTCGCCTCCGCCATGTACGCAGGCGATTTCGACGGGCGCCTGCCGACGGGGCGCAACAGCATCCGCCTTGCTGACCTATATGACAATTCCAGCGCTCAGAAATGGGCCATGGCCGGATTGCTGGCGAGGCATGGCTACCTGAGCGACATCGCGGTGCTCATCGAACCCGAATTCGTGGTCCCCTGCAGCAACCCGACATGCGCAGTCAACGATCACGCCAACCTTGCTCAGTCGAACATGCAATCGATTTTCCGCACCAGTCTCGACACCGGAAACGCCCCGACATCCAGTCGGATCGCGGGCACCTACGTAATGTTCAGCGTCGCCGATCCCTGGGGCGGCTGGCGCAACATCGACGGCAGCTCCGGACGAAGCGGCGCCGCCGTGTCGGCCAGTCATCGCAATCTTCAATCGTTTATCCAATGCCGAATCAACGGACGGATCGGCGGGATTTCCGACAACTATAGCTGTCGAGCCAACGCACATGGACGCGAGCATATGAACTGCACGTTCCTGGATGGCCATGTGCGGACCTTGAACGTCAACACGCTCGAAACGTCAAACGAACGCGGCAACTACTACACCGGCTGGACCGCGGTCGCCGACAGCATCTGGCTGTGGGCCGATCAATATGACGACATTTGACGCACTGGTCGGCAACTTCCATCTCTTTCCGGCCCTGACTGTCAAGCCGGAACTCGTAATTTCGCGCAAATTGAACGACCGAATTCCATTGCGGTTTTCGGGGCAACGGCCCGGTCCATTGTTAGCCCAGGGTCCGCGACCCTGGGTTTGCAATCGCAAGACGAACGGCGGGCTGAAGGCCCGCTCCAATGTCTTGCGCCGCATGTGTTTCCATTGGTGCGGGCCTTCAGCCCGCTATTTCTGGTGTGCCGCAAACCCAGGGCTGCGAGCCCTACGCGCCTGTGAGCGCTCGCGGACCCCGCTGGCGCGCGGTCGTTCGCAGGCTCACTCCGGGTACATGGAGTGGACCGGGCTTTCAGCCCGAGAGCAGCCATGCACATAATTTCATCCAAAACTATGTCGTTCAACTTGCGCGTCCCTTGAGGCTGCTGTGCTGAGTTTTGACCCGCGCGTCCGGCTTCCTCCGCCGCGAGAACGACACCGTCCGCGTCGAACTCTGGCTCAAAGGGCGCCTCGAGCACGCCCAACCCGAAACACCCTGCCTGGCGAAAATTGAAACACACCTCACGCCTCGCGTTTCAGGCAGGACTCAACAAGATTCGCGACAGGGAAAGTTTCAGAGAGCAGCTACAGAATTTCGCATTCGTTGCCGGAGCAGGCGACGGCCTGGTCGACCGATGTGGTGTCTTCCTCCTCCTTCAACTGCGTGTAGTCCACGTGCTTGAATTCACGCTGCAGATCCTCCCAAAGCTTGCAGTTGTGAACGCGTTTGAGGCAGCGGGTCATGGACAGAAGATCGTTGTCGAAATAGTTGCGCGCGAACTTGCGCGCACGGCGCAACCAGTCCCGCTTGGCTGGATCGCTGCTGCCGGCGGCGGCTTCATCACGCCCGAGCACGGCGTCGCAGGCGTTCCAGAGCTGGTCGTCGAAGGCGTGCATTCCGTCTACGATGAGTCCCGAGGCCATGATGGCGCCGACACCGTACTCATCAACGATCTCGCGTGCGGTGAGCACCTCGCAGAAGGGAGACTGGGGGTAGTCGACGTCACAGCCGTCCGGCAGGAGTGCAACGCCGGCGAAGGCCTCGCGGTGCTCATGGATGTAGTCGGCGACATCGTCCCATTCCTCCGGTCGGACGACCACGGTGTTGGAGACATTGTGGCTGAGCCACGGCCGTGCGCATTGCTCCGGCCGCTTGCCGGTGTCGACCCAGTGTTTTTTGGTGAAGCGAACGTATTCGAGCATGTCGAGCGCGCCCACGTCGCGGCGGGTTTTGGCGTGGGGGTCGGCCTCGATGCAGAAGGTTAGCACAACATCGGTGCCGTTGGGATTCCACACGCTCTTCTCGACGGCCAGCGGATTTTTGCGGCGGAAGAAGGAGACGACCGGTTCGCTTTCGCCGGCTTGCGCGCGCCGGAAGTATCGGGGGGCGTAATGAGGGTGGATTCCCGAACAGGTTCCCAGCATGGAGCTGGTCGTCCCGGCGGGTTTCACGCAGGTGGTTCGAGCGGCGCGATTCAGGCCGACACGGGCGGCGACTTCGGCGTTGGCGTCGAGCACGCGGCGCGCACCCTGCTGCTGCATGTCGGCGTCGAAGGCGACCGCCGGGTTGTCCATCATGCCGGTCATGGAGACCCCGATGAGGGCTTCCCGGCGGGCGATGCGCTCGCTGGCTTCGCCCAGATAGTCGAATCGCGTGTAGTCCGCCTGCAGGGTGCCGAGGATGGCGGCGGCGCGGGCGGCGGCCAGGAAATCGTCACGGGCGGCGGCCACCTTCATGTTGATCTCGGTCAGATTGCAGAAAGCCCATCCCGACTCGCCGTCGATCTGCGGGTAGAGGCCGATTTCGACGCAGGGATTGTAGACCGTCTCGGTGTCGTCGGCCCAGACAAAGCCGGGTTCCCCATACTCCTTGACTTGCTGCACCAGGTTTTGAAATTCGTCCCGGTCGGCGTGCGAGCGCAGGAGCAGTGCCGAGTTGTTCGAGCGGGCGCGCTGCGGGTTTTCGGAAAACCAGTTGCCGGTTTTGGCGGCGCTCATGTCGGTGTCCTCTGGGCTGAACAGGCAGATGGCGGCGCTGCGCCGGACGCCGCCCGCCAGCACGGCGTCGGAGGCGTGCATGACGATGTCGTAGGCGTCAACCGAGCGCAGGCGCGATTGCCCCGCCGCCACACACCGGTCCAGCAGCCCGCGGATCTTCTCGAGGCTGCGCTTCAGCGGTTCCGGTCCCGGCGCCCGACCGACCCCGGAGGACAACCGCGATCCGCGCGCGCGAATGTTCGAGAAATCAAATTCAACGGCGGTGTCCGCCAACTCGGGCACGGGCGCTGCGGAGCGGAAGTAGCCGGACAGCAGTGCGCCCAGTGCGTCGGCCCAGCCCTCGATGCTGTCCGGGATCACGAATGGCCGAGACGCTTGCAAGGGTGCGGAGATCTCGGGCAGGCAAGCAACATGATGCCGCTGCACCGAGAAGCCGACGCCGCACCCGCACAGCAGCAGCCAGAGCGCCTCCTGAAAAAAGCGCGGCCGGTCGCAGTAGGAGGCCGTGCAGTTGTAGATGCGGGCGTTCTTGGCCAGGATTGGGGGGCCGCCGAACTGCAGGGCGCGCTGACTGCCCAGGACGCGCCGTTCGAGCATCAGGGG
>CAZSBQ010000009.1:0-35175 GCA_964604795.1 uncultured Victivallales bacterium
GGGGGGGGGGGGAACACGTCGCCCCCCTCCCTCAGGAAGGAATCGTCCTGGAAACCGTGCCGCCCTCTGTTGACAACCGAAGAACCGCCATTATGGTATGCGGCTTGTGACCGGGGCGTAGCGCAGTCTGGCAGCGCGGTTGCTTTGGGAGCAATAGGTCGGAGGTTCGAATCCTCTCGCCCCGACCATCCGGAGAGGTGACAGAGCGGCCGATTGTGCAGCATTGGAAATGCTGTGTGCCCGCAAGGGCACCCAGGGTTCGAATCCCTGCCTCTCCGCCACCCCCCCTCCGCGCTGCTGATGCACCACTTTTCCACCCTCTACATGTCCACCCAGTCGCCTTGGCTTTCGTTGCTTTGCACGGCGGCTTCGACAAACCGCATGCCGCTCACGCCCTCGTTGACGCCCGGATGCGCGTAGGGCGACGGGACATCCTCCTCCCCGTTTCGGATGCGAACTTGGCGTTCCATGGTGCAGTGCAGATTCGACAGCGCTTCGAAGAAATCCTCCATGTGCCCGGCCGGAACCCGCAGATAGGAACCGACACTTTCCGGGAAGAAGGAGTAGTTCGTGCCCAGCCAGTAGGTCTCATCGCGCTCCTCGCGCTTGACCACCAGGCATTCGGCCCGCTCCTGGTGCCACTCGATGGAGCCCTTGGTGCCGTAAATGCGCAGGCCGTTGTCGTTTTTGTAGCCCATGGCAATCTGCGTGGCGGTGATGATGGCCGTTCCACCGTTGTCCAGTTCGGCGATGACGTTGAAGTCGTCATCCAAAGGACGACCCTTGACAAAGGTGTTGAGCCGCGCGGACACGCGCTTGACGCCGACGCCGGTTGTCCAGGTCGCATCCACAAAGGCGTGCGTGCCGATGTCGCCGCCGCAGCAGGAGATGCCGGCCTTTTTCGGATCGGTCCGCCACGTTGCCTGCTGTACGCCCTCCTTCTCCAAGGCGCCGGCCAGCCATCCCTGGGTGTACCAGGATTCCAACTTGCGGACCTCGCCGATGTCGCCGGCCGCGATCATTTCTCTGGCCAGCATCAGCATGGGGTGGCCTGTGTAGGTATGGGCAAGAACAAAGGGAACATCCTTCTGCTCAACTGCCTCGCGAAGCACCTTCGCCTCTTCCACGGTCATGGTCATGGGCTTTTCGCACAAAACGGGGATGCCGGCGTCGACAAACGCCTTTGCCGGCTCGAAATGCGCGAAGTTCGGCGTTACGATGGTGACGTAATCCAGCTTGAGGTCACCCTCGATGCAGGCAGCCAGCATGCCTCGCCAGTCGGGAAAGCCGACGACACCAATCATTTCGGCCGCGTCCATGGCCGCATCCGGATCGCTGCGCAGGGCGCCGGCGACCAAGCAGCGCGTGGCGTCGAACGCGATACAGCGCCGATGCACGCCACCGAAAAAGTTCCCGCTGCCGCCGCCGCCGATCATTCCAACCTTCAACTTCTGCATTTCAGACCTCCTCTTGGATTCCGTTCATTCTCGGGTTCAAATCTCAACGAGAACCGATGTGGGGCACGAACCCGGCTCTCCGCAAAGACTATAGGGAACTGCGACGAAAATTCCAGTGGCATCCCCCAGCTCGCCAGGCAATTCCTTCTTTTTTTTTGACAACAGGTTGTTTTTCCCTTGGTTTGGTGGTACGTTAAGGCGCGGAAGATGGGAAGGGGGCGTAAAATCTAAATAGTTGAGCATGCAGCCGCCGGCTTGCCGGATGCGCGGACGCTCGGAGGTGTGCCATGAAACGGATTTGTGGTCTTTCGGGGTCTGGTGTTTTTGTTGGTTGGTTGTCGGAGGGATTCGGCAGCGGATGTGGCTGCGATGCTCGAGTTGTCGGGAACGGCATTTCTTGTTTGGGATATTCCGCACGGGTGGTGCCGGGGTTGCTCGCTTTGGTTTTTGCTCTGACGGGTGCATTGCGCTGCGCGGCGGCGGACGATCATGCGGACTCGGCGGCGGGAGCGACCGAGCTGATTGTGGACGGGGATTCTGTGGCGGGCGAGTTGACCTATCGCGATGAGGACTGGTTTCAACTGAGTCTCGACGCCGGCAAGACGGTGTCGTTGCACACCGATGGGGGAGGCATGGGATTCTGGCCCCGCCTGCGTTTGCACGGCAGCGACGGGACAACGTTGTTGCTGGAGCGTTCGGGGGCGCTTTCCTACGAGGTGCCGGCTGCTCGCGCCTTAACCTATTATATATCGATGTTGGGCAACCATGACTGCGCGTGGGGTTCGTATCGGCTGCGGGCAACCTACCGGGAAGCCGATGATCATGCGAACTCCGCAGCGTCGATTCCGGATGACGACGTGATTGCCGACGCACAGGTGCCGGGACGCTTTTCCTCTCATTTCGACTACCCGGGAGATCGGGACTTCGTGTATTTTCGTCCTGCGGCGGGTGCCGGCTACCGGGTCTCCGCCGATTGGCGTCAGGTTTGGGTATACGACGCGACCATGACGTTGATCGGACAGGGGAACGAGGTGATTTTCGCGGTGCCGGCCACGCGGGCCGCAGGGGACTACGTGATCGAGACGCACAGCGAGGGGGAAGTCGAGGAATACTGGCTGTCGGTTCAGCGCGAGCCGATCACGGATGTGGAGTTGACCAGCTTGGCCATTTCGGTGCAAGACGACGCGCAGCGGGCAGACCCGCTGCTGGTCGACCAGGATGGGTTTGTGGATTTCACCGCCACGCTCACCAATCGCTCCGGGCACCAAATTTTCGGTGGGACCGTGGAACTCCATGTTCTGCTGTCGCAGGACGGGACTTTGGACGAATCGGACGGGGTGATCGGCAGTGCGACGGCACACTTCACCAACGGGCGATATCTGGGCACCTACCACTCAGATTGGAGTCGATGGGAGCAGACCATTCAAACACCGGGACGGTATCGGTTGCGATGGCAGTATCGACGGGAGACGTCGGACGATGCGGAGGGGAGCCGATTCCTGCTGGATGATGTCGTGTTGGGCACGGAAAACGGCGAACGGACGGTGCAGTGGAGCGAGGATTTCGAGCATGGCGGAGAGTGGGGCGATGCCGGCTGGGTGACGGATGCGGGCAATGTGCCCGCTCAGATAGTGACCTCGCCGGTGCACGAAGGTCAGTATGCGGTCGGTCCGGCTGAGCTGCTGGAAGTGGGTGAAACCAGCGAACTGTCCGTGGTGGTTGACGTGACCGAACCGAACTCCAGTGTATCCTTTTGGTACCAGGCGGGGAGTGGCTGGCCGGATCAGTTCATGTTCTATGTCGAACGGGCAATCTCCGATGGGGGAACCGCATCGCTGAGCGGAACCGCCCGCATACCAGCGGCCATGACCCCGAGCACCTATAACGTTCTGGGAACCGTTGATCGGCATGAGCGGATTCTCGATCCCGACCGAAGCAACAACACGGCTGCGGCTGAAACCACGGTTGATGTGCAAGATGTGGAGTGGCCCGACTTGGTCCCGACCACTTTCACGGTCGCACTGCCGGGCGACAGGGGAACCATTTCGGTGATGGAGGAAGACTTGGTCGAGGTTTCCTGGACGGTGGAGAACCAGGGCGACGGCGCCACCCCCGACGGGACCTCCTGGACCGACTCGATTTACGTCACCGACGACCCGGAGAAGGAATGCAACTTTCGACAGGTGGACACCTTCGTGCAGGAAACTGCGGTGCTCGATCCGGTGACGCGCGCGACTCACTATGAACAAACCGCCCTGGTTCGTCTGCCGCAGGGAATGACCGGACTGCTCTACCTCTGCGTCGATGCCGACCGCTACGGCAACGTGCAGGAGGGAGAGGGAGAGGGCAACAACCGCTTGTTTGCAAGCGACATCCTGGACGCGACTCCCCTGCCCCGTCCCGATTTGGTCGTCGACAGCGTGAGCCTGGACCTGGCATCCTATGCACAGGAGCAGCCGCTCACCATTGACTACACCATTGGAAACGAGGGCGAAGCGCCCGCATCCGTCTTTTTCTCCGACCGCTTCCAGCTCACTCAAACGCCAACCCCCGGGGCGAACGACGGAATCTACCTTGGTACCCAGTCGGTAAATCATGACGAGTATGCGGGACAGGGCGAATATTGCCTGCAAAACGGACCGATTGGGTTCAACACGGAAAGCACTGTCGAAGTCACCCGCAGCGTACCTGCCGGCGGCGGGGAGTTTTCCTTCCTCTACCGCACCTCATGCCACTACCGACATCGTCTGTATTTCGACATCCTCGACGCCGAAGGGACATCCGTGTACAACAACTCCTGGTCCTACACCCGAGACTGGCAGCGCCTGACTCGCACGCTTAACGAGAACGAGGGGGAATACACCTTCCGCTGGCGCTTCGATAAAGGGTATTCCGGCACATCCGGCCCCAACGCGGCATTCATCGACGACATTCGGTTCCCGGACGGAACCTCGGAGGACTTCGAATCCGGCACGATCTCGGCGGACTGGATCGAACCGGATGCGAGCGATTTCCCATGGGAAGTCATTCAGCTCGCGAATGCGGATATATCCGTGGGCGATACGGTTGCGCGGACAGCGGACTTCATCGTGCCCGCGAATCTGGAACCCGGCACCTATTACCTGTGGACAAATCTCGACACCTACCACGATGTCATCGAGACCTACAACGGCGGCGAGGACAACAACGGTGCCGTCGGCACCGGCAGCCGGCCCGATTTCGCCGGCACCTTCGAGGTGACCGCACTGGACCGCCCCAACTTGGTCATTGCCGACTTCACTGTTGTCGATCCTGCGGCGCGCACCACCGCCCTGCTTGGCCAGAGCATCGACGTGAGCTACACCCTGCGGAACGATGGTCTGCAGCCCGCACTGCCCGAGTTCACCGACCGGTTTCATCTTTCCGCCGACCAGAATCTGGACGGCGAGTACGAGGCGGAAATCGGCCGTGTCGAGCGTCAGATTTTCTCCCTATACCAGGACTCCGGCGAAAGCGAATGGGAGGAGGTTTCCATGAGCTTGCCCGAAGGCACGCACACCATCGAATGGCGGTACTCCAAGGACGGATCCATTGTCGATGGCGAAGACGCGGTATGGATCGATGAGGTGACCTTCGATTTCGAGGATGCAACACAAGCGTTTGACGACGCGGCGGGGCTCCCCGACGGATGGGGTGCCCGCGCTCCCAACGGGTGGATCGTGGACACCACTGCGGATGCGGGCGGCTCGGACACTTCGTATTCGCTGCGCTCCGGCGTGACGGGATCCAATCAGCAAAGTCGGCTTTGGACCACGTGCAACGTACCGGAGGGGGGCGGCACGCTCACATTCAAACGCCGCCTCAGCACGCAAGCCGGAGGTGACTATCTGACCGTGTACCGGTTGGACGGCCTGCCGCTAAATGCCGGAGAGTCCCGGACGTGGACCGCCAAACTCTGGCTGCCCACACAGGTGGACCTCGAAGGCGGCGACGCCTGGCTGGTGGCGACCACGGACGCGGACGGCAACATTGCCGAGGGACCGGAGGGCGAACAGGACAATAGTGTGCTCGGCACCGGCAACGAAAACGACGGATTCGGCGGGGCCATCACCCTGGAGGCACCGGACCTGCCCGACTTGCTGGTGGAATCCCTGTCGCTGGACAAAAGCAGCTATACGCAGGGAGACGAGCTGACCCTGTCGTACAGCATCACCAATCAGGGGAGTCTGCCCTGCCCCCCGTTTTTTAATAATGCGGTTTATCTCGATGTCGATGGTGACTTGGACGGCAGCTACACGCAGTCGTTGGGTGAAACGCCGGCGCAGTTCGTCAATGCCTACAGCGACAGCGGCGAAAAGGATTGGGAGCTTGTCACGGTGGGACCGCTGTCCGCCGGAACCTATACCTTCGAATGGCGCTACGCCAAGGATGGATGGAGTTCGGAAGGTGCCGACACCGCCTGGATCGACCAAGTGACCATCGGCAGCGGCGACACCGTGCAATTCGACGCCGCGGAAACTGCTGACGGCAGCCGGCTGCCGGACGGATGGCATGCCCTCCAGGTGCGCGGCTGGAGCGTGGACAGTGGCGAGAACGCCAACGACGACGGCTCGTTTGCCGTGCGCGCCGAACCCATTCCGGACAACGGGCAGGCGCGCATGTGGACCACCGCAACGCTAGCCGAGGGAGAAACCGTAACCTTCCGCCGCAAACTGAGCAGTCAACAATACTCGGACTACTTGCACTTTTACTACACGAATGCGGAACCCGTGCCGGTAGGCGAAACAATTTCCGGCGACGCGACGTTCACGGTCCCGAACAGCGCTTCGCTCGTGGACGATCAGGTTTGGGTCGTCATGCAGACCGACTCTGCGAACAATATTCTCGAGCAGCCGCCCAACGGCGAGCAGAACAACGAAGCAATGGGGACCGGCGACCGCGCAGGCGGCTTCGGCGGGACCGTCACCGTATCCGAACCGCCCCGTCCCAATCTTGTCATTACTGAAGTGACCACCGACAAAAACAGCTACCTCCTTGGTGAAACGGGCGTGGCAACAGTCACAGTCCGCAACGACGGCACCGCCCCCTCGCCCGCCTACTTCCAAAACACCTTTTATCTGAACGACCTTTCGACCGGCGGCAGCTCGCGCAACTTGCTCAACGACGCCCCCCCGCAAGTGACACTCGATTCAGCCAGCGGCGAAAACGACTGGGAGGAGGTCACCGTCGGCCCCTTTAACGCCGGCACCTACACCTTCGAATGGCAATACCGAAAAAACTATGCAAGTCCCTCAGGCGAGGATGCCGTATGGCTGGACAGTGTGACCTTCTCCCATGAGGGGACCACCGAGGAATTCGCCGACGAAACGGGGTTGCCGGCCGACTGGCACAGCCACGGAGACAAGCGTGCCTGGCAGATCGACAACACCAAGGATGCCGAGGGCGGAGCAACCTACGCGCTTCGTTCCGGGCCGCTGCAGCAGTATCAGACCGGCCGTGTATGGACCACGCGCACCGTGCCGGACGGCACCACGCTCACCTATAAACGAAAAACCAGCACAGCGAAGTACAATCACTATTTCCAGTGCCTGCAAATCAGTGCCGACGCGCTGGCCCCCGGCGAATCGACGACGCGGACCACGCTGTTCGTTCTACCCAAAGACGAGGGCTGGGCCGACGGGGAGCAGTATTTGTCGGTCAGCGTGGATTCCAGCAACAACATTACCGAAACCCACGCAGGCGAGCAGGACAATCGCGTGTACGGCACGGGGACCGAACCCGATTTCGGCGGCGCCATGGAAGTCACGGTCGGCGAACGTCCCGATTTGCTCGTCAGCAGCATTTCCGCCGACTCCGCAAGCTATGTGCTTGACGGCCAAGGCACCCTGGAGTACACCATCGCCAACCAGGGCAGCGCCCCCGCACAGGCACAATTCCGGGACCGCATCCAACTGTCCATGGACGATGAACTGGACGGCAGCTACGGCTACACCCTGGGCAATGTCAACCCCAGCCGGGACAGCTATCTGCACGCATCCGGAAACAACGACTGGGCGAGTGTCACGTTTGGATCGTTCGAGCCCGGCACCTACACCTTCGAATGGGTCTACAACACGGGCGGAACCGGCAATGCTCCGGAAGACGGCGCATGGATTGACCAAATCAGCTTCTCGGACAGCCCGAACACCGTTGAAAACGTCGCCAACACCGCGCTGGACAGCCTGGTTTTCGACTGGTACAGCTCCCAGCCCAACGCCTGGGGCGTGGACACGGACCAAAACGGCGACGACGCGGCGCCTGAGACGCACGCGCTGCGCTCCGGAAGAATCGGCAATTATCAGCAGGCGGTTCTCTGGACCACTCGAACGCTGGCCGAAGAGGTGTCGGTGACCTTCAAGTACCGAATTCGCGGCGGAAGTGATGACTCCCTCTATCTGAACGTGATCAAAGGCGCGGGCATCCCTCCGGGCGGCGAAATCACCCGAGCCGCGACACTGACTTTCCCCGGCACCCTCGATTGGCTGGGGGACGCACGCTGGGTCGTCGTGCGCACCGACAGCTCCAACAACATCGTCGAATCGGATGAAACCAATAACGAAGCCCTTGGCACCGGCACCCTCGACGGTGGATTCGGCGGCTCGGTCGCCCTGGATGTTCCCCCGCATCCGGATTTGGCGGTGACCGTGGACAGCGTGGTCCGCCAATCGCGCGGCGACGTCTACTGGGGCGACATCCTTGAAGTTCAGTACACAGTCTCCAACCAAGGCCAAACCACAACTCCGGCAGGCGGTTGGCGGGACCAACTCTACCTCTCCGCCGACACGCAGTTGGACGATCAGGACACGCATCGCGCCGAAAAGACATGGAGTGCAGCTTACCAGCAGGGCGGCAACTACGACTGGCAGGAGATGTCGCACCCCGTCACCGCAGGCGAGCACGTCTTCACCTGGGCCTATGCCAAAAACTACAGCGGCGCGGAAAACGACGATGCGGTATGGATCGACAATATTGATTTGCCCGGAGCGGGCGGGGTCGAGAGCTTCGAGGATGCGGACGGCTTCGATCTCGATGGCTGGGTGATGGGCGGAGACGCCGACTGGACGCAGACAGCGGTCACCAAGGTGGATGGAGAGTACGCGCTGCGCAGCGGCGCCATCGGCGACAACCAGATGTCGATAGTCAGCATCAAGGCCACGGTCGAGGACGGCAACGTCATCTACCACCGCAAACTGAGCAGCCAGTACTATGATCGGCTGCTTTTCTTCATCGACGGCATGCTCTGTCCGGGACAATCCATGTCCGCGACGGTGAACATCCAAGTTCCCGAAACGGAGACCGCGCCGGTCGACCGCTACGTCCTGGCGGCGGTGAACACCGATCAATACAACCGCCAAGTGGGCTATTATATGGATGAATACGGCGACACGGCAAACAACATCGGTGCAAGCCAGCTGCTGACCGTGCGCAGCACGCCGGCACCCGACCTGGTCGTGACCGACATCGAGTTTCTGCAGGACAACGCGCCGCTCAACGGCAAGTATTTCTGGGCCCGCCCGCTGACCGTCCGCTACCGGCTGGAGAACCAGGGAGACGCCGAAACGACTGTCCCCTGGAACGATGGAGTCTATCTTCACGATCTGGAGGGCAACCAACTCCAGCAAATCGCAGCAGGCAACAACACCAATGCCCTCTTCAGTCATTATAACTACTCAACCGACAACTGGCGAAAAGCGCATGTCGACCTGCCCGCCGGGCGGCATCGCCTGCGCTGGCATTTCAACCGTCCCTCCTACAGCAGCGGAACGAATCACTACGCCTACCTCGACGACGTCACAGTGATGGACGGCACCATGATGGGGATCTTCAACGACGGTGTCGACGATCTGATCATCGACGACGGCGACGGCGTCAACCCGCCCGAGAGCGCAGCCGGCATTCAGGCTGGAATTTACTACCACGATGCGGATTCCAGCGGTGACTACACCACCGACGAACCGATTTGGAAGGACGATCCCGACGGCACGGAGGCGGTCTATGACGACGGCATCGACACACTCGTGCTCGCCGACGGCGAGGGAAATGCACCTGCGGACGGCACAGCTGGCATCGCAGCCGGTCTGCACTATCACGATGCCGACGGCAGCGGCGACTACACTCCGGACGAGGACCTGTGGGCCGACCGCGGATATAAGGAAACCTTTGAAACCGCCGCAGTCCCCGCGTTGCCCGGTGCATCCGAAATCTTCGGCCCCTGGGCGACCACTGCCGGTCCACTGCCGAGCACCCCCTGGACAACCGCGGACGGCGATATAGGCCACGCGGGCAGCGCACAGGCCGCCATGGTCGGCGGCGAACTCGAATCCGCCGAAGGCAACGGCTCGATATGGACAACCGTCACACTTGAGGAACCGAGCACGCTCTCATTCTGGTACAATCTCAACATTGCCTACTACGACCGATTGTCCTTCTACGCCGATCCCTATCTGGATATCGGGCAGGCAGCGTGGCGAGAACTTACCGGCACGATCCACAACTTCCGCGACGGAGACTTCAACATCCAGGTGCGCGCCGACCATCAGGATACGGTCGAGGAGTACAACATGGAGGACAACAACGCCACGGACGCCGCCATCTCCCTGCGCGCCCCCGAGGACCTTCCCGACCTCCGTGTCGCCGGCCTTGTCGACCTGCCGCTCAACGCCTTCACTGGCGAAGTTTATGAGTTCAGCTACACCCTGGAAAACATCGGCGGCACCGATGTGACCAGTGCCTTCTACGACAAGTATTATTTTGTGAACACCGATACCGACGAGGTGATGCCCCCCACCGACTCCTATTACACCAATGCAACCTATATCTCGGAAGACATACCCGCAGGCGGCAGCATCACGGTCAATGCCGCGCTGACCATGGCCGACATCCCAGAGGCGACCTACGCGCTGCGCATCTACGCGGATGGCTATCGCTACGGCAACGACTCATCCCTGCCCGAGGACGGCGGCAGTATCGTCGAAGCCGCAGACGGACAGTATATCGATCCCAACTATGCGGTCCAGACCAACAACAACATCTTCAACTCCGATCCGCAGCAGGGAGAATCCATCAATCTCACGGTCCACACCGCAGACCTGGTGATTTCCGACATCCGCGTCCCCTCGGGCACAGCCTGGGGCAGCGACGCCGTCATCACCTATGAGATTCTCAACGCCACGCCGGCCACCGATCCGGCGGGCATCGGCAACTCGCCGGCGAACGTGCCGTTCAGCAACCGCATCTCATTCTCCCGGGACGGCGACAACTGGACGACCCTGAACGCGCCAGAGGTCGTCGCCGAGGCGGCCGGCGAAGGCGACTACAGCGCCGTCTCCGGCCCGGTCGGACACGGCGAATCCTGCCAAATTCAAACAACCAGAACGGTTCCCGCCGAAGGCGGGGACGTGTCCTTCCGGTATCGCACCTCCTCCGAATGGAACGGAGACTACCTCTGGTTCGAGATTATCGACAACCAGGAAGCGGTTGTTCATGCGGAGTCATGGCACGGCAGTTCCAATTGGACAACCTACTCTCACCCCCTTACCGAGGGCGGCGTCTACACGTTCCGCTGGCGCTACGCCAAAGATTATGCGGTAAGTCATTACAACGACCGGGCCTATATCGACGACATCAGCTTCCCCGATGGCAGTGCCGAAACCTTCGAAAGCGGAACCTTCGCCCGCGACTGGTCGCTCTCAGGCGATGCCGACTGGGTGGTCGAGGACTTCCCCTTCCCCATTCCCGCCGGGAATTCCATTCTGCGCAGCGCCTCGGTGAGCATTCCGGAGGATGCACAGGACGGCGGCTACCTGCGGATCGAGGCAGACATTTCGGACCAGGCTGGCGAGGTTGCCGACGCCCGCGGCAACAACACAACGACCACCGGCTTGCTCACGTTCAGCGTGCCTGACGCGCCGGACCTGGTCACCTTCGTTGATGATGAGCACCCGCTCGTGCTCCCCTCCGTGGTCACCCCCCACACACAATTCCAAGCCTCCTGGTACGCGGCGAATCAGAAGCCCGGCAACGCCGTCAGCGTCGCAAGCTGGCAGGACCAGCTGTATCTCTCCGCCGACAAGACCTTGGATATGGACTCCGACATTCTGGTGGGCAGCCAGTGGATCACCGAGGACCTACCCCCCGAGACCGCCGCGCAGGTCTCCGGAAACTTCACCTTGTCCGCCGACAACGTCCCGGCACCGGGAACCTATCACTGGTTCATCCGCAGCGATGCAGGCGGCGACAAGCTGGAAAAGAACGACGAGCAGTACGGCACCGACAACAACAGCTTCCTTGCCGGAACCGTGGAAGTGACCGCCATTGACCTCGAGCCGTTCAACTTGGTGATGCCCGCAACCATCGCGGACGCCAACACCGAGATCACCTGGTCGGTCCAAAACAACGGCAACGGCGACCTGCCCGACGATCTGTGCGTCCAACACTACATCTACCTGAGCCAGGATCGCAGTTTCTCCGCCGAAACAGCCCTCCGCTGGGGCGAAAGCATCTACTGCGGAGGATGCCCGGCAGGGGAGAGCTACACGCATACCACGAACTTGGCGGCGCCTGCGTTGGCGCCCGGATTCTACTATGTTCATTTGTTCGTGGACAGGAACAACGCGCTCACCGAGTACGATCCGGAAACCGGCGCGAGCGCGGAGGAAAACAACATCTATCGTCGTCTGGGGCAGGTCGAGGTGGTCGTCCCCGACCTGGTGATTGCGGACATGGTGCCGCCTGCCAGGCTGAGCCGCGGAACCACAGCCACGATGCAGGTCACCCTGCGCAACCAAAACTCGGGGGCCGTCCCCCCAGTCTGGTGGGACCGCTTGCGCTTGAAGAACACCGGCAACGAATTCTTCGACCTGGGCGATCACCGTCACTCCGACCCCATCGCCCCCGGCGAGGAATACACCTACTCTTTCCAGTTCAACGTTCCGTCACACGGAAATACGCTGCCGCTTGGAAGCTACGCACTCGAACTCAAAACCGATGTCTACGACAACGTAAACGAAAGCTCGGACGCCAACAACACACTTGTCCGACCCGCCGATCCGGCCGCCGACGATGCCTTTATCGTGGACGCCTGCGACTTTGTGCCTCTCGACGTGCAGTCGCCCGACACCATCATGGTTCGCAACTATCTCGACGTGACATGGACCATTACGAACAATGGCGACGGGCGCACCCCACTCCGCTGGTATGACCGGGTCTACCTTTCCGACAAAGCCACCTGGGCCGAAGCCGAGGGCGACTCATCCACCCGCGACTACAACCACTACCACGACCTCACCGAACCGCTTGCCACCGATGAATCCGTGACGGTCACCAAAGGCGTGTACGTCCACGACACCATCGACCAGAACGGCGACGGAGCCATCCACGTGTTTGTGCGCTCCGACATCTACGATGCCGTCGGCGAGCACAATGACGAAGGGACTGCGGAAGCAAACAACGTCGCCGCCCGCGCTCAGCCCGTGCAGCTCGGCGAGTTCGGCCTCGCTCTCGTTGTTCCGCATGACGTGGCGGGCACCGATCTCACACCCGAATTCAGCAGCGGTCAGCAGGACGCGGAAATCACCTGGACCGTCGAGAATGACGGCAACGTGCCCACCAGCAGCTCGTGGCGGGATGCGGTCTATCTGTCCACCAATACCGGTGCAGACACCACGAACGACTTGCTCCTGGGACGTTTCGACCGGCCGGCCAACATTGACGCCGGAGACCAATACGAACAGGCCCAACTCGTCAACCTCCCCGAGTGGCGAGCCGACTGGGACGATGCCGAGGGCAACCCCAAAACCCTCTACCTAAAAGTCGTGGCCGATAACTCCAATCAACTAAATGAAACCGACGAGTCCAACAACTTCGGCGTCTACACCTTGCGCATGAGCCGCACGCCCTCACCTGACCTGCAGGTGACAGAGGTTCACACACCTCCCGGAGCACTCAACGGCGGCGCCGAACTGGACTTGGTCTACACCCTGACCAACGCGGGACAGGCCGATGCCGGCGGACGCTGGAACGACAAGCTTTCGCTCGTGGCCGGAGATGGGAGTTGGCGGACCAAGCTTGACGAATTCCGCCACCACCAGCCCGCACTTGTCGAAGGCGCCGGAGCCATAACGGCTCGCGCCGTGCCGATTTCCGCAGGTCGACATACCATCGCCTGGGTCTTTTACCGCACCGAATCGTATTCAGCCGGTCAGGACCAAGCCGCCATCGACAACGTGGTTCTGCCGCTGGTTGGCGGTGAAGTCACCATCGATTTCGAGTCCGGCAGCCTCAGCCCATTCGAGTCAAGCGATACTGCCGCCGCCGGGACGGGAGATTGGAACGCAAGCACCGGCTCTGCCCGCACGCGCAGCCTTGAACGTGGAGAGTCCGTGGTCCTAACCTATACTGGCGAGTTCGCAGGCGGCGACATTCTCTTCGACACCGACATCGACGCCCACTATCTCGCCATCTTCACCGACTACGGCATCCCCGCAGGCGAAAGCCGGACCTACAGCCACTCCGTCACCATTCCCGAGGGCATCTCCGGGGATTTCCTCTTCGAAGTGGTCGCGGACACGGACAACCACATCCCGGAGCCCGGCTACGAGGACAACAACACCGGCGAGTCCGGCCTGTTCTCCGTCGCGCTAGCGCCCTACCCCGACCTGCACGTCGAACAAATTAAGCGCATCGAGCCGGTGAATGATGCCGACGTGCTCACCGGCAGTCTGGTGGCCATTGAGTGGACGGTGAACAACCGCAACGACAGCTACGACGGAGCCGACGCCACGCAAACCTGGACCGACACGGTCTACCTGGGCGACACCGACGACTTCGATTCCGCTCAAGCCGTGGCCTGGATCGAGCACGCCGAAGGCCTCGTCGACAACGGCAGCTACTCCGCACAAGCCACCTTCCGGTTGCCTGACGCCGCCGCCTCCACCAAGTACGTTTTTGTTCGCGCCGACAATGCCAACACTGTCGACGAGGTGACCCCGGAGCAGGAGGACAACAACGTCAGCGCCACCCTGCCGCTGGTGGTCAACCAGGCACCCTACCCGGACCTGCGTCCCCTGAGCATCAATGCACCCGAAACCATCGACAACGGAACCACTTTCGACATCGGCTGGAGCGTGGAAAACGCCGGCGACGCCATGCTGACCGGGGAATGGCGCGACGCCGTCTATCTCTCCGAAGACGACGCGCTGGACGCCAACGACATTTTCCTGGGCAGTGCGCGCCACGGCGAGGCCGACTTCCCCTTCACCACCGATCCGCAGAATCCGGAGGTCTACAATGAAATCAAACGGGTGACCCTCCCGCGTGAAATCAGTGGAAAGTATTACTTCATTGTGGCTGCGGACAGCACCAACCGAGTGTTCGAAAGCCGGGACGGTTCACCTGACGCCGCCGAAGCCAACAACACCTTTGCCCGACCGGTCTCGGTCACCGTCGCACCCTCACCCAATCTCGTGGTGCAAAATGCCATGATCGAGGATATCGGTCGCAGCGCCGACCAGCAATATCACCTGACCGTTCATTGGACAATCCTCAACGACGGCACCTTCAGCACCGGCACAAGCCACTGGGTCGACGGGCTGTACCTGTCGACGACCGCAAACCAGTACGGCGAGCGCACTCTCATCCTCGAAATCGAGAATCAAGCCTATCTGGAACCCGGCGAATCCTACACCCAAACCTCCGAAATCGTCGTGCCCTGGGAATTCGCCGCAGGCACCTACTATCTGCTCGTACACGCGGACATGGACGACAACGTCTATGAGTACCAGGGTGAAAACGATAACTGGGGCAGCGGTGCCACATCCTCCGGAGAGCCGGTCTACATCGAGTTCCGCGTGGAGCCCAAACCCTATCTTTCCATCGTCTCCAGCTACTCCGGCCCCGGCCAGGACTCCAACGACGACGCGCGCGTTCCTCCGCCGGGCGAATACACCGATCCCGACGATCCAACCTATACCGGACCGCATCCGCACGACATTTTCCTGACCCGCGAAGTCTACGCCCCCGGCGAGCGCGTCACCGGCAACTGGACATCCCGCAACACCGGCGATGCCAACACCTACAGCAGCAGATGGGACGATGCCATGGTGCTGTCCAAAGACCCCTTCTACACCCGCGGAGAAGACATCTGGCTGGGCTCGCATAAATATCACAACCCCGGATCGGTCCTGCCCCCCTACCGCAAAAACGACGGGTCCATCAACGAGCACGGCCAGCACCGCTGGAACGACCTGCGCACAAGCGAAGATGCCATCCCCAAAACCATCGAACCCGGCGAATACTACCTCCTGATCGTCTCGGACACCCACGGCTTTGGAACAGCCAGTGCCAGCGGCAGTTTTCTCTCACGCGCCACGCGCGGCAATATCGGGGTCTACCGCAACAAGATCATCATCGAGGAAGCGGTTCCCGCCGACCTCGCCGTCATCAATTCCGCGGCACATCCCGTCCAAGCGATTGAAAGCGCCGACGACCTTGCACCGATCAGCGAAATCCAGGCGAACTCGCGGCTCACCGTCACCTTCCGCGCGGAAAATCACGGCTTCGCCCCGATCGATCAAGGCTGCTGGACCGACTACGTCCACCTCAGTCCGGACGCCACTGCGGACACGCCCGAAAATGATCAGCGGATCATCTCAGTGAGGCGCTGCGCCTCCGCCGACAACCCCCTCGGGCTCATCCCCAACCCAGCCACAGCCAACGACGATTGGTTCTACCATGCCGTCGGCACATGGGATATTCCCTTGGACTTTGTTTCCGAGCCCGGCGAGTATTACCTGGTGGTCCGCGCCGGCAACGGGCTCAACGAGACCTTCGCCGAACAGGACAACAAGGACAACAATGTTGCGGTCTTCGCGGAACCAATCACCATCACTCCCTATCCACCCGCGGACTTGACGCCCGTCGACATCGACGTGCTCACCCCGGACGATGACATCAAGCAGGCGCACCCACTGACAGTCCAGTGGACGGTGGAAAACCCGGATGTGCCCGACCACACAGACACCAGCGACGGAAGCTGGGAGGACCGCTTGTACTACATGCCCGAGGGCGACACGCAATGGCAGTTGCTCGCCCGCGTCCCCTATCGCGACGGACCGCTGGCGCCGGCGGAAAGCTATACCGCGCGCACCACCGTCCTGCTGCCCGAAGACACGCCCGAATCCATCCATCTGATCATCGTCACCGATTTCGGAAACCGCGTGTACGAAGCCGACACGGACAACAACACCTTCATCCGGCGCCCGCTCAGCGTCAACCCCCTGAGCCGACCAGACTTGGCGCTTACCGCACACGCCATAACCAACGGCGCGGGAGACCCGCCCTCGTTCACCTCCGGCACACGAATGAGCTACACCTACACCGTGACCAACGTCGGCACCGAGCCAACTTGGCCCGCCCGTTCGGACTGGCTTGACCGCGTCTACCTGTCCCGAGATCAAATACTGAGCCAGGATGACAAGGAAGTGGCCTCGCAGCAGCGCCAGCTGCCCCTGCCCGCCGGCGAATCCTACACGGTAACCAGCAGCATCGAGCTGGATATCGACATGCGAGGGGAGTATTTCATCTTCGTCCTCGTGGACGTCAACAACACCGTGCTCGAACTCAACGAGATCAGCAACAACGACAACAATCTCGAACCCGACGCCTTCCAGGTGCTGCTGGCCGACACTCCGGACCTGCAGGTGACCGCCATCGATCTTGAAGGGACCGATCCGAGCATTGCCTACGACGGAACGGAGCGCGCCACCATACTCGCCGGACAACAGATTGCAGGACTGCGCTACACCGTCAGCAACAGCGGCAACAAGGAAATCGACGGCAAATGGTTTGACTCCGTTTACCTCAGTCGCGATACTATCCTCGACCGCAACGATATTCGCGTCGCCAACCTTATCCAAGAGCGCAGCCTGAACGCCGGGGACAGCTATGAACAGGAGCTGAGCTTCTCCTTGCCGCAAACCTTGGGCGGCGATTTGTACATCCTCGTCAAAACCGACAGCAGCAACAATATCTACGAGCGCCAAGCCGAATCAAACAATGTCAGCTCGGTTGAACCCGGCGAATACTTCCGCGTCATTGTGCCGCCCAAGGAGGGCGATCCACAGTACGCGCAGTACAACTACGACCTCCGCGTGTCCGGAGTGCAGGTCTCCCGCGCCGACCGCGCCGAGGTGCCCATCCAACCGGGTGAAGCCATGAGCGTGCAATGGACCGTGACCAACCACGGCAGCGGCGATCTGCCCAGCAGCCGCTGGACCGACGGCGTCTACGTCAGCGCGAACGCTGTGTGGGACCCGGGCGACATTTTCGTGGGCGGTTTCGCCAGGCGAGCCGCACTGAGCGCCGACGGCGGCGCGCAAACGCTCCAACACACGTTCACATTGCCGGCCGTCGATGAAGCGTCCTACCACATCATTGTCCGCGCAGACATCCGCCAAAACATCGTCGAGTCCGACGAGACCAACAATGCCGCGGCAACGACCGACGACAATCTCATCAACACCGCCATCCCCCGACTCTACGAGCAGGAGCACTACACTCCCCCCTTCGAGATCGAGAACAAAACCACGCTGCTGGACCGCGTCACGCACACCGCCCCCATCGTGACCGGCGGCGAGTACTATTTCCGCGTGGATGTGGCACCCGGACGCGAGCTGCTCGTTGACCTTGCCTGCCAGGACAGCGCCGCCGCCACCGAGCTGTTCGTCCGTCACGGCGCGGTTCCCAATCCCGTCACCGCGGATTTCTTCTTTTCCAATCACTTCGAGCCGAACCAGGCCATCACCATCCCCGGCACCAAGGAGGGCAGCTACTACATCCTGGTGCGTGGCGACAACATCCCCGGCGAAGCTGCGGAACCTACCTTCACGCTGACCACCCGATACCTGGTCTTCGAAGCCGAGTCCGTCTCGCCGACCCGCGGCGGCAACAACGGGCGCGTAACACTCACCATCCAGGGCGCCAAATTCACCAGCGAGACTGTTCCCACCCTGGAAGCGCCGGATGGGACATCCTTCCTCCCCGAGCAGGTCTTCTTCGACACCTCCACTACCCTGCATGCCACCTTCGATCTCTCGGGAGCGCCGGTTTCCGCTCTCGACGGGGAACAGCGCCTGCACGACTACGATCTGCGCATCAGTGATCCCCAAGGCGGCACAGACCGGGCCGCGGAGTTCGTTCTGTCCGGCTGCTTCAGCGTCAAGCCCGGCCTCGGCGGCCACCTGAGCACGCGCATGATCGCTCCGCAGATGGTCCGTCCCACCGGTCAGTACTTCGCCTGGCTCGAGTACGGCAACAACGGCGATCAGGACATCCCCGCACCACTGCTCTACATCCGTCCCGCCAACCGCGGCGGCTTCGACATTCGACTCAGTCCCAACGATCCCTGGCAAACCGACTTCCTTCAGGTGCTCGCCATCAACCGGGACGGACCCGCCGACCGCCTGCCGCCGGGATCGCGCTTTGCCATCCCCATTTCCTTCCGCATCCCCCAAGTCGGGCAACGACGCCTGGAATACACGGTGCTGGACACCAGCAGCTACCACTTCGATTGGGAGAAATTCCGGCAAAACTTGGCAAATCCCAGCGTTTCGGACGACGATTTCGAAGCCATGATCGGCTATCTCCAAGAGCTGTTCGGCGACAGCTACGCCGAATTTGCCGAGGGCCTGCGTCAGGTGGCTTCACGCCGTTGGATGCAGGGGGTCACGAATCCCGACGTCCGCTCCCTGATTCGCTTCGCCGTCGACCGCGGATACGAACGCAACGTCAGCGTAGTCTCGGGAACGCTCAAGGACGCGGAAACCGGTTCGGTTCTCGCCGGCGTGCCCGTCAGCCTGGTGCTGGGCGACACAAGCGTGGTCCACTCCGCCACCACCACTGCCACCGGCGCGTTCCGTTTCGGGCAGCTCGCCCCCGGACAGTACGAACTGCACGCCGACGGCTATCGCTTCCACCCCCCCGTGAAGCTGGACATCACACTCGATACCGACGTTATCGGTCTGGCTCTGCACGGCCTGCCCATGCCCACCAGCACTGTTCCGCAAATTTCACCGGACGAACCCGGCGACGCCACGCCCTACATGGCCAACAGTCCCTCGGGGAACCTGCACATGGCATGGACAAGGGGCGGACAGCTCTGGCACGCAGTCTGGAACAGGGCCGAATCCGCATGGCACACCGATCCGGACCGCGCCGGCGTCCAAGGCGCACCCGTCACTTGGACCAACAATGCCGACCAACGTCAAACCCAAGTCCACGGTGGACATCCCAAAATTGTCACCTTCCGAAATGCCGATCCCGACGTCTCCGAAGCCGACCGGGACGGAATCATCATCGTGTACGAATCCGGATATCACGGCGACACCGAAGATATCGAGAATAAAACATTCAACAATCGCCACTTCAAGTACGTATTGGGACGCCCCCTGCGCGACGGTGACGGCCTGCCGACCGGCAGCTACGAGTGGACCCAGCCGTACACGCTCACAACCGGACAGTACGGCGACACCCGCGCTAGTCTGATCAAGCTGCCCGGCGCGGATACCATGCTCGCAGTCTTCCTGCAGCGCGATTGGGAGGCCGAGGACGACACCGACGTCTACTTCAAGGCCAAGATCGTTCCAACCGCCGCCGCAACTCAAACCTACCCCGCTGCCGAACGAGCCGTCCCCGAATGGGAGATGCAGCTCCTGGACGACATCGACCGACTCTATGGGTATGGGCGCTCCGAAACTTGGAGTGTTGCCTTCGAGCAGGACTCCGATGCCAACCTGCCCAACTGGGTGCCCCTCATCGGCGGACGCTACGGCTACTCGGTCAACGGCAGCGTCGGCATGACGTTGGACGGTTGCAAAGTCAGCGGAGAAACCGGCATCGGCGTCGGCGTCGACATCAGCGACAACTTCAGCGTTAACGGCGATCTGAAACTGGGCGCCCTCTGGGTATCCAACAAAAAAGTCTACGGCGAAGATTGCGCCTGGGCCTTCCACAGAGCCGTCCTGTCCGGTTCGGTAGGCGGCAACGGCAAAGTCCCCGCCTGGACGGCCTACGTCCCGCTGATCTGCGACATCGAAATCGGCGCAAACCTCGGCGCCACCCTCGGACTCGGTGTTGGCTGGAAAGCCAGCAACTTCCCCGGCTGGCCCACCCACGGCAACGGCAGTTTCGGCGTCGAAGCAGGCCCCTACGGCACCGCCGACTTCTTCGGCGGCGTGGTCAGCGCGGAAGTCTCGGCCAACGCCTTCATCGACATTAGCTACCACGTCAATCCGCCTGCGGGCGACGCGCGCCCGGGGCTGAATATGGATGGATGGGGAATGCGGGCCAAAGCTGCCGCCACATTGCTCTGGACCACCAAGGAATGGGAGAAGGAATGGAAGCCGGGCCAAAGTCGTTCCGCGGGCATCTCACGCTCGGTTACCGACGACAGGATCACCATTACCGACACCCGCTCAGGGGCCGACGGCCAAAGCACCACCACAATTACCATAAAAAAGGACATCGTGCTCGGGAAAGACTCCCTGCACGACATCGCGGACGCACAGTTGATCAAGGGTGGCACCGAAACCGACCGTCTCATGGACATCAGCCCCATGATTGCCGTCAGCAACGCCGGCGACCAAATCCTGGCCGCCTGGGCCAAGGAGTCCGGAAACATCCGCAAGGACACCGGAACACACCTGAAACTGGCATCCTACGATCCGGACACCGAAACCTGGACAATGCTCAACGAGCTGTCCGGCCCGGAATTCTTAAACCACAGCCCCCAAATCGTCTTCGACACCGACGACCGACCCTGGATTTTCTGGGTACGCTCCGAGTACGTGGACAGTGACGGATTCCCGATCAACATCGATTCGGACATCACCGAAATCGTCGCGGCACAAAACCGCACTCACATCTGCTATGTTCGCGAAAGCGGGCGCGGCTGGTCCGCCCCCGAAATCCTCGCCGATCCCGATGGCTTTGATTCGCAGCCGTCCGTGGCCGCGGGCCCCGACGGCAGACTCGCCGTGGTTTGGGGCAATCATCCCGACGACAGCGGCAACAGCGACAGCATCCTGGCGATGCTCTACGACGGCGAGACATGGCAAACCGCGCCGACGCCCGTCTCCGTGTTCGGCGCACGAGCCGCGGACACCACGCCCTTGGTCAACCAACCCAGCGTTGGCTTTGCCGGAACCACCGCCGTCGCTTCATGGATTCACGGCGTGCGCAGCGAAATCGTCGAGGGTAACGACACCTACCCGATCACAGTGCGCCGCGTTGCCTACGCATTCCATGACGGCCAAGCGTGGTCCGGACCAACCTTGTTCAGCAAGCCGACACCAACCGGAAGCGGCGTGCGGGCAACCGAAAGCGGGGACAGCATCGAACTGCCGCCCGCCTACGTCACCGCCTTCCGCGAACTGTCCCGGCCCACCGGCGAGGCCGCTGAACAGGCGAAACGCGGACTTCTGCCGAGCTTCAGCGTCCCCCTTGATTGCTGCAGCTGCCCTGAGGGCCAACACAAGGAAGATGGAAAATGTGTCGAAGACGATGACGAAGAGGATGAGGAAGAGGACGAAGAGGATGAGGACAAGGACGATCCCCCCGATCCCGATCCCGAGGACGACGATGATGGGGACGACGGCGACGGCGACGATTGGGACTTCCCCGACGATGACGAAGGCCCCGACGGCGGCTCGGACATCGACTCCGGAGAATCCGCCGATCCCAATGAAAAGCGCGCCTCGGCAGGTCAGGGCGATTTGAACGTCATCCCTGCGGACAAAACCATCACCTACACCATCCTGTTCGAGAACATGCCGGACGCCGACGCGCCCGCCAGCGTGGTCACGGTCACCGACATGCTTCCCGATGAGCTGGACATGCGCCGCTTCCGGCTCGGCGAGTTCGCGTTCACCGACACCGTCATTGAAGGCCCGGACAACAACCCCTTCTTCTCGAAAACAATCGAGCTGGACAGCGGCATGCTCCTGCGCGTCAGCGGCGGCATCAGCCCCGCAACGCGCACCGCGCGCTGGGAGTTCCGCACCATTGATCCGCTGACCGGCGAAATTCCTCAGAATCCCAACATGGGATTCCTGCCGCAGAACACCTACGAAACCGACGAAAACGGCGATCCCGTCTACCAAACCGATGAAAACGGCGAAATCCTCCACGAAACAGACGAGGACGGCAATGTGATCGAGGATGAAGAGGGCAATCCCGTGCCGCTGCGCAAGAAAACCGGCATCGGCGAAGGACACGTGACCTTCACCATTACGCCCGCACCCGACCTGCCAAACGGCACCACCATTGAAAACGAGGCAACCATCGTCTTCGACACTAACGAAGCCATCATCACGAACAAAACACTGCACACGGTCAGCAGCGCCGTCTACGACAGCCGCACAAGCGTCGAGGACACCGGCACCGCGCGCGCAGGCAACATCCAACTCATCGATGCCGACAGCATCACGGTGACATGGACGCTGGACGAAGGCGAAATCGACTTCGGGCAGCCCGGTGCGGGCTTCGACATCTACTACGCGATCAACGACGAACCCTACCAACCCTGGCTGACCGGAACCCGAGCCACCTCCGCAGAGTTCGACGTGGTCCGCGGCTATACCTACAGCTTCTTCAGCATCGCACGGGACGGTGCCGGAGTCGAGGAACCCCTCCCCGCCCAGCCCGACACGGTCGTCCGAATCCTGCACAAGCAAATCGACATCAACGGCACGGTCTCCTACGCCGGGCGCCAACCCGGCAGTCTCGTCGTCCAGGTGTTCAGCGAAGCCAAGGCGCGAGCGGTCTTCGACGGTGATCCGCTCGACGAAATCACGTCGCTCGACGACACCTATTCGTTCTTTGGTCTGCAGGGCGAGGAGCGCTACTACCACCTGCGCACCTGGATCGACGCCAACGCCAACGGCCAACCCGATCCCGGCGAAGCCTACGCCGAAGCAACGTTCGTCGATCCGGTTGGACTGGCGTCTCCGCTTACTGTCAATCTGACACTCGAGGATGTCGACGCCGACGGCGACGGGCTGCCCGATTGGTGGGAAACGGCGTTTCTGAACACCGAAGCCACTGCCTACGACGATCCCGACGGCGACGGTGTACCAAACTTGGTCGAGTATCATCAGCAAACCGATCCGTCAGATCCCGCCGACCGACCCGAAAAAGCCCCCGGCACCGGCAACGTGGCCGTTCGCGGCGGTTCTCTCTACGTGGACGACGCTGAATTCGGAATCCGCGGAGTCCGCTACCAGCCTGTACCCGTCGGCGACGTGCCGGGCTCGAACCGAATCCATACCGCCCGCCACCTCGAACGCGACCTGCCGCGCATCATCGAGCTGGGCGCGAACACCATCCTGCTGCCCGAAATCCAGTTCGACACCGCGCTGCTGGACGCCTCCGCCGAAGCGGGCATCATGGCCGTGCTCGTCTTCCCCGTCCCTTCCGCTGCGGACCTCGCGGACAGCGGAGTACGTGAAAACATTATTGCGGAATTCGCGGACTATGTCGAGACCTTCCGCGATCACCCGGCCGTCCTCATGTGGAGCATTGGCGACGAAGGCGCCGAAAAGCAGTACGAGGTCGGCGATTGGTTCACCCTCGTCAACGCCATGGCCTGGACGGCCTACGACATCGAGGCACCTGCCTATCACCCCGTTACAGTCGCCAACGCAGGCATGGATGAAGTGACCGCTCACGCCGATGCCGTGCAGGCACTCGACCTCTGGGGCGTCGCCTGGCGCGGCCGCGACAGCTTCGCAACCCAGGACGGTGAATCCACCCTGTTTGCGGACTACGCAGCACTCGACACGGGCAAACCACTCTGGATTGCCGCCTACGGTGTCGACGCCTACGACTCCGCAAACGAACAACTGCGCGAAACCCGCCAGGCCCGCATCCTGGTCGAACTCGACCGCACGCTCACTGCGGAGTCCGCAAAACCCGGAGTCTACGATGCCACGCTCAAGGACACTCTCCTGAACGGCGACGCCCCCGCGCACGGAACGACCGGCATCCGCGGCCAACTTCTGTTCAGCGACCTTAACGGCAACGGCATTCGCGACGAAAACGAACCCGTCTGGGCCGACGCTGTGGACAGCCAAACCCACGTCTACGAAGAGGGCTTCGACACCCTCGTCTCCGGAACCCCGTCGGACGGTGCCGTTGGCACCGCCGAAACCATCGCCTTCCACGATGAGAACGAAAACAACCGCTGGGACGAGGGCGAAACTCTCTGGGCCGATATCCAGTCCGGCGAGCGAATCGGCGATACCACGCGCCTGGCGAAACGCAATCTCTTCGATGCCGGGGTCGACTCCGTAATCGTTGGCGCCCTCCCCGCCGATCTCACGCTTGGACGCATCGCCGGCGTCAGTCATCATGACGCCGACGGAAACGGCGAATGGTCCGAAGGCGAGGGGGTCTGGCGCAACGAGCAGCGCGGAACAGCCGGCATCTACGATCCGGGCACGGACGACGACAGCGGCGATCCCGTCCTGGCCGGCACCCCAACAGCAGGCGCAGCCGGAATCGCAACAGGATTGTATTTCCACGATGCCAACGGCGACGGCAAATGGCAGCAGGATGAAGCCGCCTGGGTCAAGGCAACACCCGGCGCCGTCGGCGGAATAGTCGCCGACTACATTGACCAATGGTGGCCGGAAAGCGCCGTCGGCGAACATAATCCGACACCCGACAGCGAGAACGACCGCGAGTTCCAGGGACTGCTGGCGCATGTCGACGACCTCGAAGTCACCGCCCAGGAAGCGATCAACGGCCTGCGCGAACGCCTGGTCTACCACGCGCTCAGAAACGAGTGGACCGATGCGGACGACGTGGCCGATTTCCCGACACGGATCGTCACGGACGAGGACACGCCCGTCCAGTTCTTCCTGCGCTCCTTCGCCCGCAATCGCACCTATCGCCTGGTGCAGTCGCCCAGACGCGGCTACGTGGGCGGCCTCTTCGGCAACGTCAGCAACTGGCCGAGCGACGGACAGGGACTGATCACCTACACCCCGGAGCCCGACTACGCCGGCGCGGACCGCATCGAATACGTCATCGAAAATGACGGCATCCGCGAAGGGGCCATCGGCGGCACCGTTCTCGTCCAAGTGCAGTCCGTGGACGATCCGCCGCGCGATCTCGGAACGTGGTTCAATGGAACTGAAATCACAGATCCCATTGAAGTCGACGAGAATCAAACGCTCGCGCTTAACATCCAAGTCACCGAAGTCGATGGCGATGATGTCACCTTCGACTACAGTGTTCTCGGCGGCGAAGAACTTGCCGGTGCCGTGCTCTCCGATGCACCCTCCTACGATGCGGAAACCCGTACATGGACAGCGCAGCTGACCTGGACGCCAAGCTACGACGAGGCGGAACTCGACAATCCCACCAAGAACTACGAGGTGGAATTCGCGGCCTCCGACGGCGGCGCCCGCGGCGAGGTGTCGATCCAGCGGTCCATCGTGGTCAACAACGTCAACCGCGCGCCGACTGCACCGGACACGGTCACGGTGACACCCGCCACGCCTTTCGCACGAGAAGCCATCCAACTGACGGGCTACGACTTCTCAGATCCGGACGGCGATCCGCAACGCACCGATGCCCTGCAAACCCGTTGGTACAAACGCACCGGCGACCGCGGCGAGGAAATGCTGGTCGACTATTCGAACGCCCTTGAAGTGCCGGCGGAAGTCACCGTCCCCGGCGACACCCTGTTCTGCCGCGTGTGGCCGTCCGACGGCAGTGATCCGGCCCACGTCGACGCCGACCAGACTCCCGCGGGCACGCCCGGACAATCTGCGGACGTCGCAATCCTCAACGACCTGTTCGCCGTGGTTCTGTCCCCCGACCAACCCGGCACTCTCGATTCCCTGACAGCCACGCCCCAATGGCTTGATCCAAATCTGCCCACCACCAATGTTCAACTCCAATGGCTGGAAACCACCAATGGCGGAGAAACCGAAGTGGGCACCGGGGCTACCCGCGACAGCGATGAAACCGCGCGTGGACGAAGCTTCAAGGTGCGAGCCACCGCTTGGACCGATACCACGCGGGCCGAACCCCACTACAGCCTGCCGCTGGACTCCGGTGAAATTGTCGTCGGCGACACTGCTCCGCCCGCACCCGAGCAGGCCGACTACGACAACCCGCGCCCCCGCAGTGACGATCCGATCACCGTGCTCGTCGATCCTCTGCCCGTCGATCCGGACGGCGATCCGATCACGCTCGAATACCAGTGGTCCCGCGATCCGTCCTTCACCGATCCCGAAGCATCCGGCAATCCCCTGCTTGCCGAAGCCACTGAAGTGCGCCAGCGCTGGTACGCCCGTGTCCGCGCCACCGCCCCCGACGGCAGCGGACGCGGCACCGCCGTGTCTCCCTGGCACGTTCTCGACTCCGTCCCCGTCGGCCTCATCACCCAGGACCTGAACCTCGCCGTCGGCTGGAACCTGCTTTCCCTGCACATGGTTCCGACCGACAATCCGAAGACCACCAGACTCGACGAAACAACCGCCGAAGGCCTCTTCGGAACACTCAAGGACGGTGCCGCCTGGTACTGGCGGAACAATCCCGAACTCGGCGATGCCAGATACATCAACGTGGACAGCCTCGGCGATTCTCAAACCCTGCGGCAACTCCGCGGCATCTGGCTTGCCCACATCCCCGAAGACACACGCAGCACCCAAACCACCCTCCCGGTGGACGGGTGGCCGCTCAGAACCGAGCAGCCCCACAACGAAAACGCCATCACCCTGTATCCCGGATGGAACCTTGTTGGCGTGCCGGCCGACACCGAGACCTTCCCCGACTGGCTCCTCGACGACCGCATTGTCCTGCCTTTGTGGGCCTGGAGCAACATCGACGGACAGGCAGTCTACACCCCCGAAGACGCCGACCAAGGTCTCAAAACCGGTATCGGATACTGGCTGTTCCTCCACGCCGAGAACCCAATCCAAATCAACCCATAACCACTCAAAAGGCAAAACAGTCATCCCTGCCTCTGTCCGCAGAATTTGGTTGGATTCCATGCTCGGGCAGTGTGATACCCCAAAGGTTCGCCGCTATGTCCACAGCATTTGGTTGGATTGCTTACGTACTGCGGCCACCTGCCTGTCGCGATGCGACGCAGACAGGTCCTGGGTGCAGAGAACTTCACAACAGGCAGGGATGCCCGTTGATACTAAAGCCATTGCGAACTCCCCCCCCCTCCCGAGCAGGCGTGGCGGACGAGACGACTACGAGCAATGAACCCTCCGGGGGTCCCCCAGAATTCGGTTTATCATAAATCCTGAAGTCAATCAAGCCAAAGTTAAGGACCGCCCCGGAAAGCCCTCGGGCTGTCACGAACGCTGCATGCGGGCTGTGGGAAAATATTCGGCAAAAACGGCGATGGCGCGCTTTTGCTGGCGTTCGCGGGTGTAGACAAACCAATGATGCCGTCCGGCGATCCGGCACGACCAGATTCGGCACGCCTTGTCTGCGGCGGTTGCCGGGCCCTCCAGACATTCCGCGCCAGCTGGCAAGCGTTCCTTCCACAACAGCGCATCCACCAGACCGTTGCGCGCACCCATTCCCGCCCGCATCCAAGCGTATTCCAAGCGAGCGCGAACCTCGGGCAGGTGAGCCGCGCCCTCGTGCAGCAGGTGAAACCGCCGAGTGCGGCCAAGCGGCACCGGCTCCCCGTCGTCCCCGGCCCCGAGCGTCGAAGCCCACGTCCAAAACTGGTCATCCTGCCTGGCAGCAATCCGGGTGGCCGGGCGCAGACACGGATCGTTGTGGAACGTGTCGACCGCCCGAGACAAACGGCGAATCGGGTTCAAATCCTCAAACGAGAGGTGCGGAGTTCGCAAAACCTCGTATGGCGGCTGCGGGTTGTAGACCAAGCCGAACTCCGCGGCGTTGTCCCGCAGGGGCGTGCCCGGCAAAAGCTTGAGCAGCTCCAGCTGAATTTCTTCCGGTGCCAGCTCCACGAGCCTGGTCAGGTCCGCGTGCACGCTCGCCCGAGTCTGCTCCGGCAACCCGGCAATCAGGTCGACATGGACCTCCACGCCGGGAATGCCGCACAGGTCTTCCACGCCCGCCCACGTGCGCTCCACACCGGCGGCCCGGCCTACCGCCTGCACCGCTTCCACGCTTCCCGTCTGCAGCCCAGCTTCCAAGTGCAGACACCCCGCCGGAAAAGTGCGCAGTTCAGCCAGGACCTCAGCGGTCAGCAGTCCCGGATTAAATTCCAGATGTATCCGCTCAAAGGGGTGGTCTGCAAGCATCCGCAGCAACCGCACGCACCGCTCCGAAGGCACATTGAAGGTTCGGTCCAGCACGCGCAGATCGGTCACTCCAGCCGCAGCCAGAGCCGCCAGGTCCCGACGAACTCGCTCCGGAGGGAAATAACGGGGCGCACCGAATCGACAACTGGTGCAGAACGTGCAGCGGCCCGGGCAGCCGCGACTGGTCTCCAGCCCGACAAAGGGCTTGTCCATGCGGAAAAATTCGCTCTCGAGCGCGCTGGGCAGCGAGTTCAAAGGATCGGGAACAATCGCCATAGCGTTGTCTCTGTACACTCCCTCATCGTCAAGCCAGCACAGCCCCTGCACTCGTTCCCACTGCTCAGGGGAGTCGCGCACCGCTGCGAAATCCGCAAACGCGCGCTCACCCTCGCCGCGGACCACTGCGGTCACAAACGGATGAGCCGTCAGAAAGTCCCGGTTGTCACCGAGAAATTCCGGTCCTCCCAAGAGAATTGGACAATCGGATCGCAAAACTGCAAATCGCTGCAGTATCGACAGCAGCAGTGAACGATTGAACAGGTAGACGGTGCCTGCAACCCAGTCAGGCACCGGTGCCAGCAGTTGCTGCACCACCCGCCATGGATTGTCCTGGAGCGTCGCCGTGACCTCGCGCCACTGCGCTTCCGCCCCAAGCACCGAGGCGGCGTGAAGGCACGGCAATGCAAGACTACTGTGCGAATAAGAAGCATTGACGGACAACCACACAAGATGCATCGGTTTGTGAACATCTTTTTGTTTCATTGGGGGGTTAGGCTCTGCCTGCTCGTGATCCTTGATTTACTGCATGTTTAATCGTCAATATTTATGCTCATCGAACAGCCCCTGCTCCCAAATTCTGGGATAGAGTCTATGCGTCTCGTACTGGTGACGATAATTTCTATAATGGTGTAAACTATTGCCAATCATTGCACGATTCAAATAAACAAAGGCGCAAATCACCACTAGTGAGACAATCGCAAGTGCTGAAGTCTTGACCTGCACCGATGGATGATCTTTTTTATTCGCATACAGCGTTTTCAAACCCCAAGCCAGAAAAAATATTATAAATAGTTGGCTCAAGGGAGAATGGAATATCTGGCTAAGCCCTGCATGTAGAAATGCGGCACCGGCCGCCCATACTATTCCGATTTCCAATTCCTTCCATTGATTATTGATTTTTGATTTTGTGATACTTATAATTTTGCAGGCTCCCAGAATCATAAAAATAATAAAAATAATAAATACAACCAGTCCCCATTCAGATAAAATTTGTAAATAAAAATTATGTGGATGTGCAAAATAAACATTTTTATTTTCAACAATAGAATACGATAGTGGACCGGTCCCGAAAATCGGATGTTCGGAAAACATTGACCATGCTTTTTCCCACATTTGCAGCCGCCCGCTCATCCCTCGTCTCGTTATACTTCTGGCTGGAACACTGATTGAATAAAACAAAGCAAGATATGCAGCCACTCCAACTGCCAGCGACCCAAGAAAAACGCAAAATCGTCGTTTTCGGTTCTGTGGAAACAAAATTGAAACAACCACCAACGATGCAGCAACAGCTAAAAACGTGCCTCTACCCCCTGATTGCATCAAGAGCGACCACCATAACGATAGCGTTAAAAAGAGTATAATTTTATATCGTTGAGTTCTAACAAAAACAATGGCAGAGACAAAAACAGGAAGTGTCCACGTCTGAATATGATTAAAGAACCTAATATGTGAAAAAGAAAGAGTTTCACTGAATACGATGCCAGTAAATTTTTCCACGTCATAGTTTGTACTATTCGCTGGCCAAAGAGGGGAAGATAAACTTGTGATATGCGAAGTATATCCTACCATAAAGTAGACCAGGTACACTGAAACAGAAATAACAGACAAACGATAAATAAACTTCAGCAACTCATTTTTATCATACACAGATGCCAACAACCACGAAATCATAAAAATAATTAGAACATGCAGTATCTCAATAAGACCAATACGGAAATGATTATTCATTATTGAAGAAGCAAGTCCAAAAATTACAACAATTATTCCAAAAATAATTGTTTGATATGATATTATAATTAAATTTTTACCCCTAATAAATATTAGCGCAGTGAATAAACAGAATGCAATTATAAAAAATCGCTGCAGGTCATAGTAGCCAAAATTATAAGCCACTCTGCCTATTGTAGTCCAAGCAGTGAGGATAAGAACAAGGATATACGGATTTAAGAAAGTTTTTCTATAAAAGCATAAAATCAGAAGAAGTGCGGATATGAGTAGAATAAAAAAGTTCATCATATGTCACCCCCCCCCGCACCGGCAATGTCATTGACTTAAGAAAATTCAACTCAGGAATGCAACGATCCGTCTCCATCGCCATGCGGACCGAACACAGGCAGGGACGCCTATGGTATTCGTCCCCCCTGTCCGTCCGCTTAAGTCAACGACATTGGCGGCCCGCCGCCGGCATTTTTTCCCGGCATCACGCCGGAATGTGCACTGGTTCCCCGGTTTCGGCGCTTTCGTAGATGGCGTCGAGAAGCTCCATAATGATCAGCCCCTCATCGCCGGTGGCCATGTGGGGTTTGTCGTCGCGGATGGCTTCGACGAAATATCCGCCGGGCGTGGGGGACGGTTCGAGGGTGCGGTGAAGATTGAGATCGTACAGGGCGCCGGCGTGTTCGGTGAAGACCTGCATTTCGGCTTTTCCGGAAACGATTCGTTCGGCCAGGCCGGACTTGGAGCCGAACAGCTCCACGGACATGTCGTCGTCGTGTTTGATGTGCGACGCCCATGATGCGGCCAGATGCAGGGAGGCACCGTTGTCGAAGGCGATCATGGCCGCGGCCAGGTCCTCGACATCGAAATCCTTGCCTTGTTCGGCGGCGAGACGGGAGGCGATGGGATCGTAGGTGCGCCCCAATACCCACTTGGGTTTGGGGTAGCCCATCAGCCACAACGCCAGATCGAGGCGGTGAACGCCCAAGTCGATGAGCGGACCGCCGCCGGAGAGTTTCTTTTTGCCGAACCAACCGCCGAATCCTGGCATGAAGCGGCGGCGCAACCACTGCGCTCGGGCAAAGTAGACGTCGCCGAGCGTGCCTTCCTCGACCACCCGCTTCATGGCCGCGCTTTCGTCGCGGAATCGGAAGGAAAAGTTGATCATCAGCCGCTTGCCTGCGGCTTTGCCCGCCTCGATCATCTCTCGCGCTTCGGTGGAATTCATCGCCATGGGCTTTTCGCAAAAGACATTGCACCCACACTCGAAGGCCTTGATCGTCAGCGGCTTGTGAAGAGAATTCGGTGTGGCGATGCCGACAACGTCCAGATTGGCGTTTTCGAGCATTTCCTCAGCCGATTCATAGCGGTCGGCGACGTTCATTTCGTCGGCGAAGCTGTGCAGCCTTTGCGTGTCCAGGTCCGCGAGGGCGACCAGTTCCGCGTCGGGATGCGCGGCAAACCAGCGCGCATGGTTCTGGCCCATTCCAAGTCCGATTACACCTGTTCTCAATGTCATGATTCGTTTCCTTTTTCGTTTTCGTTTGCTGTGCTCGTCACCACACGGCGAACTATGGATGTGTCGAAGAAATTGATTGCCATGCCTGCGTCAACCACTACGGTTTGTGCGTTGACGCCGCTCGAGGCGGGGCTGAGCAGGAAGACTGCGGTGCGCGCCACCTCGTCGGTGCTCAGCGCCCGGCGGCGGGGGATGACCTGCTCGGCGTACAAGTAGGAATCCACGTAGCCGGGAATCCCGGCCGACGCAGAGGTCTTCAAAAGCCCCGCGCCGACGGCGTTGACGCGGATGCCGGTGCCCTCCCCCAAGGATTTGGCCAGAAATGCGACGCTGGAGTCGAGCGCCGCCTTGACCGGCCCCATCATGCCGTAGTTTTCCGCCGCGGCCTTCGTGGAGGAGATGGACATGGTCACGATGGACGCATCGGGCGCCAGCAGGGGTTGCAGGTGGTGCGCGATACGGGTAAGTGAAAAGCAGGAGATGTCCATGGCCTGGAGGAAGTCTTCCCTGCGGGTATCATGAAATGCACAAAACCCGTCGCTGTAATTGGCGAACGCGATGGAATGAAAGACGCCGTGGATTTCGCCCACGTCATGGCGCAGGGTTTCGGCCAGCTCGGATATCTGTCGGTCGTCCCCGACGTCACAGGTCAGGACCGTGCGGTCGCCGAGCAGTTTTCGGCAGGATTGCCGGACGGAGTCGTCTTTGACCACGTGGATCAGATTGACGCCGGTCTGTTCGAGGACACGATGAACGGCATAGGCCACGCTGCGGCGGTTGGCTACGCCGAACACCACAATTGTTCGATTCTGTAGTTGCAGAAAGTCCATGATATCCTGGTCGCAGGCTCGATGCCTGCAGAATTACGTCGCGGTCCGGCGAGCTATTTTCCTTCGTTACTATGCTCTCTTTCCGGATAAATTCCATTGCGAACTCCGCAACGAAATCGATATTTGCTACGCTGAATTTGGGGTATCCTCTGAGTCGGGCTTGGAGGGCGTGTTGGCGGAGTCAAGCCCTGTGGTTGCCTCGGACGAGGAAGTGGACGAGTCCGAGGCGGATTCGTGTTCGGCCGCTTTCTTGCCGTAGGCCTCGGTAATCCATTGCGAAAGAACCAGGTCGGGATTCTCGACCACTTCGGCGGTGATGGTGAACGAACCCTGTCCGGAGTCCCGGCTCAGCAGGGCCAACCCATACGCGAAGTCCTGAAACTTGTCCTGGCAGACGGTGCGCATGGCCCGACCGCTTTCCAGGCACAGCTCCACCAGGCGTTCGCAGGCATCCTCGGAAAACTCGAGAGTAATGCCGTTGTTGCTCTTGAACTGACGGGCGAAGGCGGCCACGTCCTGACGGAGTGCCTCACGGCGCGGCGCCTCGTTTTCATCTAGGATAGCCTGCAGATGCGCATCGGGCTTGCGCACGGCTTCGGCATCGAATTCCAGCTCGTCGATCCCGGTGTCGGGAAGTTCGAATTTAAAGTCGCGCAACACATGTTCGAGTACGGTCATGAGACCGCGCGCGCCGGTGTTTTCGGCATGAGCGCGGCTGGCGACTTCCGTGAGCGCCTCTTCCGAGAATCGTGCGGCGATGCCGTAGTCCTCCAAGTCCCGAATGTACTGACGCAGGATGCTGCCTTCACTCTGCTGCAGAATCAGTCGCAGGTCGCCGACGGTAAGCGGATTGCAAACCACACGCACGGGAAGGCGTCCGACGAACTCGGGCTCGTAGCCGTAATCTATCAAGTCCTGGGTGCGCACCAGGCGCAACAGGTTGGCTTCGTCCGCCAATGCGGGGTCTACCTCCTGTTGCCGGAACCCGATTGCTCCGCCTCGGAGGCGCTTGCGGATGCGCTCGCCCAATCCCTGAAAGGCGCCGCTGACGATGAACAGGATGTTGCGGGTGTTGATGGTCCGCTTGCCGGGGCCGGAGTCGCCGCCGCGCATCATGGACATGGCCGACTCCATCTGCGCGAGGATGTCGTTCTGGCCAAACTGGCTGACCTCGGTTTCCTCCATGAGTTTGAGCAGATTGACCTGCACGCCGCGCCCCGACACGTCGCGACCGCCGTCCGAACTGCGGGCGGCGATCTTGTCGATCTCGTCGATGTAGACAATCCCGTACTGCGCCAAATCCACGTCGCCGTCCGCCATTCGGACCAAGTCGCGCACCAAATCATCCGCGTCGTGTCCCACGTACCCCGTCTCGGAGAACTTGGTGGCGTCCGCTTTCACGAACGGCACCCCGATGAGCCGGGCGATGCAGCGCATGAGATAGGTCTTGCCGACGCCGGTGGGGCCGAGCAGGACGATGTTCTGCTTGGTGTACTCCTCCTCCTGGAGTTCCGGATTGTCGATGCAGCGCCGGACGTGGTTGTAGTGATCGCAAACGGCGACCGAGAGGACCTTTTTGGCGTCGTCCTGGCGGATGACGTAGCGGTCGAGGTAATCGCGCACGTCCTTGGGGCGAAGGTCGAAAGCGCGAATTCCTTCGAGCGCGCGCCTGCGGGCTTCCTCGGCTTCATCGTTCTCGTCGCCTTCGCCTTCCTCGCCTGCGGATGCGGCCTGGCTCTGAATGCCGTCGGAAGGCGGCATGATGTTCTTGAACATGTCCTGGAGCTGCTGCTGAAGGCGGCGGAACTCGCTGTCGCTGTCGCCGTCATGCTTTTCGTTGTGCATATTGATATCCCTGTTGAAGTGGGTGAACTTTTGTGCCCAACCATGACTTCCCAATCGATTTTGTCAAAGCAAAATATTCGACAACACCCGGCATCAGCGGCGCGCTGGACGCGTTGAGAGAGGGAGACTCTGTCGCGCCCCGCCCTCAGGGCAATTCCTTTCCGAGGGAGGGGGCGGCGTGATCCCGCCCCCCATCGCGCCCTGGCGCGTAC
>CAZSBQ010000010.1:0-34298 GCA_964604795.1 uncultured Victivallales bacterium
CCGCGATGTCGAATCCGGACTCCATCTCCAGACCGTCCATCTTGCCGCCGCGGCCGATGACGATATGGCGCAGCGCCTGGGCACAGAAGTCGATGATCCACCGGAATTGAACCTGCGCGGGATCAATGTCCAGGCGCGTCAGATTGCGCTTGGCCAGCGTTTCGTCGTCGTAATTGTTTTCGTGCTGCATGCGCGACGTCAGCGCGACCATGCCGAGATTGTGCGCGTTGACCAGGGCATTGATGTCCCCGGTCAGTCCCAATGAGAAGGGAGCGAGGGGGATGCACTGGGACAGGCCGCCGCCTGCGGCCGATCCCTTGATGTTGAACGTCGGTCCGGCACTGGGCTGGCGAATGGCCGCCGTGGCGCGATGTCCCAGCCGCCCCAGGCCCTGAACCAGGCCCATGGTCGTGGTTGTTTTTCCCTCGCCGAGCGGAGTGGGTGTAATGGCGGTGACGTCCACGTACTTTGCCGAACGCGAATTTTCGGGCAGGCGTTCGAGCACCTTCCGATACTGGACGCGCGCCAGATCGCGGCCGTGCGGCAGAAGCTCCTCGTCCCGAATCCCCAGCTCCGCGGCCAGCTGCTGCGGCGACTTCATGCCCTCTTCGGCGCTCCGGGCGATCTTCCAATCGGGCATCGTTCGGGGGTCCAAACGGTTGGACATTGCCATCTCCTTCTTCTTCTTAGGTGGCATTTGCGGCGGACGGACAAGGTTGGTTAACGTCACTCGACATCGCGCACATTCAACCAGCAGTGGGTTACCACTCGTCCCTTGTCATCCACGGTCGCGACTTTTGCATATCCTCGGAAGGCGCCCAGGGATTTGTAAAGGGTGTCCAAGTGAAAGCGGCCGAGCCCCATCGCCTGGCGGGCCATGGGGGGCACATCATCGCGCATGGCCGCTTCGGCAATGATTGCGGCGTTGAGGTCCAAAAGATACCGCCACAGCACCTCGAAGTCCGTGACGGCGACAGCCGCGGCGGGCTGCTCGAGATCGACCACCTCGTTCACGGGCGGCGGCACCGGCGAACGCAGCTCATAATTCATCGCCTTCGAGGTGGAGAGGAACAGCCTGTCTTCGGCAAAGCCGGCGCAGGGAAAGACGTCCTCGCCCAGCTCCCACGGCAGGGCGCAATAATACAGCCCCTCCTCGGTGGCCGACACCGCCGGCAGCGAAAAACCGGCCGCCGCCTCCCCCATGAGTTCGTTTTCCCGCATCCGCGCCAGCAACTCCTGCGCGGCACCGTAGTATCCCTTCATCGCCTCTCGGAGCAATTCGGCATCATTGAGTTCGACAACGACGCCGAAGCGCGGTATCGGCAGCGCGTTGGAACTGTTGACCTGAAACTCGGTATTCTTCACCTCGCCGCCCGTATCCACAACGGACAAACACTGAGTGCCGTCCAGAGCGGGAATCAACTGCGTGCGGTTGATCCGGCTGACCTCCCCCAGAAAGGGAAGAAACACGGCCTCCGCCTCCCTGAACTGCTCTCGGTCTTCGGCGGGCATTTGGGGAACAAGCCAATCCTCGACATACCCGTATCCCCTGACCAGCCACTTCTCGGCCAGGGAATAGACATCGGCGGTTTCCGCACCCTTGGATGCACGGAAGGCGAGCGGATTCCGACTGCGAAACCGCAGGATCGACAATTTTTCGGAGTCGACGCTCCAGGCGCGATTCAGCGTGTACGTCTCGATTCCTTCGTTCGCAAAGGAAAACTGGATAAACGGGGACGGCTCAAACGTGTGCGCCCTCAAGTCCTTGCGCAACTCGGCCATGTCCCGTTCGACACGCTCCTCGATACCGTCCGAGCGTTTGTCGGCGGGCAACGCTCGAACAGCGCGGCTCACCGACTCGGTAAAATCATCCGCCTGCTCCGCGCCCGAGGATCCCGCCATCAGCTGCTTGGAGGCATACGAAACGCCGGTCAACCCGGGTTTGAAGCGTCTGCGGAGTGGTTCGAAAGCGGCGGAAGCAGCCAAGCTGTCCCGCTCCGCCACGCCGAAGCTCTCCACACCAGCGAGATTCCGCCCAATCGACAGCAGCAGATATTCGTTCTTGATTCCCGCCGCGACCTTGAAGGTCCGCTCCCGCAAAAACTCCTTGAGCATTTCCACGTTTACGGGATCATCGATATCGTCCGTGATGTCCTGCATCATCTCCCCCGGCAGCATGTCGCCGGTCAGAGTCACCACGTAAAATTCGTCCTCTCCGATGGTTTCCCACTGCCCTCGGGCGCGCACGTCCTGGGGAAGCGAATCCATAACCTTCAGGATGAACTGATCGGCGTCTTCGACTTCGGAGACCTTCATGCCGATCAGGAAATTGGGAAACCCCAGGTTGTCTTTTTGCCGACGCAACTCTTCGAACAGGACTTCCTGTTGGCTTCGCTGCAGCTCCCCCTCTTCAACGGACTCTGCGAACAATTCGTTCAAACCGGCGAATTGCTGCGCGGAATTGACCTGGCGAATGCCCTGCAGAAACGACACCAAGTAATCGTCGGCGGCAACGAAAACCTCATTGCTCAAACCGTCCTTCAGAACAGGCATGCCTGCACCAAACAAGTGATGCTGAGCGGTTGTCTGCATGAACTCCCTGTACGCCGGATGCATCTGCGCCATCGCCAGACCCTGCTGGACGGTCGGCAACCCGAACAACCGCTGCATCGCAGTACTTTCCCAAATCCCCATCATCCGAACCAAAGCATTTTTGTTGGCGAGATACAAACTGACATCGCGCTCAACCAGCACGGCCGCGCCAAGCTCTGCACGCATCTCCTCCGTCAACCTCGTTTCCCGTTCCGCATCCGGCCACTGAACAAATACAATGATAAGGGCGCATGCAATGATCGCCACCAGAACCAGAACCGTTGCGATTGTCTTTTTATTCATCGTCCATTCCTTTGGTGACTGCCTGAATCCGTGAAACAGGACCATTATGACTTATTCTTCCTCTTGCCGACGCAAGGTCGGCGGGGGCACAAAACCTTTTCTGGACAGGGTCTAGCTTCAACCCCCCGTTCATCCACGCCGCAAAAGGTGTGGGGTTCGACCGCCAAACTTTTTCCAGGGTGGTCTAGTGTACTGCCCCCTCCAACTTCATCAAAACGCCGAGCGGGGCCAGCATCCAAGGGATATCATAGTCCACTGCCGCACCGATGCAAACGGCCGCCGCTCCCCGGAACCGATGTCCGTGGAATTGGGTTGGATGGCTTACGTACGGCGGCCATCTGCCTGTCGCGATGCGACGCAGACAGGTCCTGGGTGCAGAGAACTTCACAACAGGCAGGGATGCCCGTTGATGCTGATGCCATTGCGAACTCAACTGACCGGATCCAACCAAATTCTGTGGACATAGGGTCAATGGGGCCACCAGTCAAACATTGAATCACACGTTTCAGAGATGATATTGCTGGACTAAAGGCGCCAAAAGCAAGAAGGAAAACTGATGTCGTTTTTCGGAAATCGCCTGTAAAACTATTGACGCCGCCAAGGAGTATTGGCGGGATTTTTCGCCGCCGCACGCCATCAACCGACAAACGCAGCGCAAGAACACGCTTAGCTCAACGTTTAAAACCATAAGGCCCCCCTCATGCACATTACACCGGCTTCCGACGATTGGTTGATGAAGGAAGATCAGTTCTCCATTGGCCACCTTCCGCATTTCGAGTCAATCTTTACCCTTGCGAACGGCTACATGGGCGTCCGCGGCTCGCTCGAAACCAATCCCACTCTTGGGGACACAGGCTTCTTCGTGGCAGGTGTTTTCGACAAAGTCGGGGGCTTTGTCCACGAAATGGTCAATCTGCCAATCTGGATTGGTGTCGACATGAATGTTGACGGCTTTCCAGTCGACCTGCGAAAGGGCACGCTTCTGGAATACACGCGAACACTTGATATGAAGCAGGGCATCCTGTTCACCCACATCATCTGGCGCGATGCGGCCAACCACACCACGCAGTTTGAACTGGGACGCCTTGTCCATCGGACGGAAAAACATCTCGGTCTGCAATGGGGAAGGATCACCCCTTTGGACTATTGCGCCAACATAAAACTCGACAGCACCCTGGACGCCTGGGCCGTCAAATACGGGTCCGCCTCCAAAGCGGCACGATTAACGGACCACAAAACGGAAGAGATTGGCGAACAGGGCATCGGCTTGTCCGTTTCAACCATGGCCACCAATCTACGCATAGCCACAGCAAGCCGATTTTCCGCAACGGGCGCGACAAACCGCCAAACGCGTCGATCCGACGACCGTATTGCAGAAACGTTTGTAACGCCTTTAGTTGAAGGCAAACCCATGCATTTTGAAAAACGCGCCATCACCTACACGTCGCGCGATGTCGACAATCCAGAAACAATGGCCGCAGAAAGTCTCGAAAGGCTTCGGGAGCAGTCATTGCAGGATATTGTGAAGGAGCATGTGGATGCCTGGGCAGATGTCTGGAAGCGCACAGACGTAATTATAACCGGTGACGCGAGAGCGCAGAAAGCACTTCGCTTCAACAATTTCCATCTCGCTTCACTCGCCAATCCCGGTGACGAACTGGTCAGCATCGGCGCCAAGGGCTTGCATGGCAATGGGTATGCGGGCGTTTATTTCTGGGACACTGAGATATACATGCTCCCCTTCTATACGCACACTGATCCGGCCGCCGCAAAGGCTCTATTGAAATATCGATACCATTTCCTGGACGATGCCCGCGCGAACGCAAAAGATCTGGGTTGCTATGGCGCGTTCTATCCGTGGAACAGCTCGCTCACCGGCCGGGGACAGCATGGAAAACATTGGCAGGAGCATGTCGGATCCGATGTCGCCTACGGTATAGACTGGTATGCCCGGGCAACCGGTGACACAAACTTTCTCTATGGCGAAGGCGCCGAGATATTCTTTGAGACGGCACGCTACTGGCAGAGCCGAGTGGAACCGCATCCGGCGCGCGGGTACGTCATCACCGGCCTGATGGGGCCCGATGAAATCCATGGGAATGTCGACAACAATGCCTACACCAACTGCCTTGTGAAGTGGCATCTCTCGCGTGCAGCAGAACTTGCGGCGGAACTCATATCCGCCGGGTTATGGCAAAACTTTGGCGCAAAACTGGAGATCTCCGAGACCGACATCCAGGCATGGCGGGACATCGCCGAAAACTTGTATTTTCCATTCGATGTCGAGCGCAACATTCACGAACAGTTCGAGGGATACTTCAATCTGCCGGAAAAAGAAATCGATCGTTCCCTCAGCCGCATGCAGTACACGGGGCCGGTCCAGCATTCATTCAGGCCGACAAAAGTCGCACAACAGGCCGATACAGTGCTCATGTACTGGATGTTCTCCGAAACGTTTGATAAGAACGTACGCAAAAACGGCTACGAGTATTACCATCCCCGCTGCTCGCACACATCCAGCCTGAGTCGCTGCATCTTTTCCGCCGTCGCCGCGCAAACCGGACTTGCCGACGAAGCGTACAGGCAGTTTATGCTGTCGGCGGAAAACGATTTTGCCGAAGGCACCGAAATGGAGAGCGAGTCCGGAATTCATGCCGCCTGCATGGGGGGAACCTGGCTTGCCGCCATCACGGGCTTTGGCGGAGTCTGGCCCCGGGGCGACACCCTTGGCATCACGCCGGCGCTTCCTGCTCACTGGAAACGAATGACGTTTCCGCTGGTTTGGCAAGGCACCGTTCTGGATGTGGACATCGAACGGGATAAAATCCATCTCAAAACGCGTGGCGGCGCAGTTTCTGTAACTGTCGGCGAAGAAAAGCTGACAGTCGACGAATGCGGCGCCTGCGTTGAAGCGAATCAGAGACCGAACCAAGAAACGGACCATGGAGCATAAGGGTAGGTCCTTTCTCTCTAAATTGACCCTACCTACAGCAGCTCGGATGCGTGAAGCATCTCGATGAGCTTGTCGGCGTTGGCGCCCGGATCCGCGGACCGGGTGTCGAGTTTCAGGTCCGGAGCGGCGGGAGCTTCGTAGGGGGTATCGACGCCGGGGACGCCCAGCGTCTCGCCGGCCTCCGCGCGCTTGTAGAGTCCGCGGGGATCGCGTTGCTTCGCCCCGCCGAGCGAAACGTCCACATGGACCTCGACAAAAGCGCCTTCGGGAAACAGGGAGCGGACGAGTTCGCGGTCGGCCTTGTACGGGCTGACGAAACTGCAGATGACGATGTTCCCGTAGTCGTACAGCAGGCGGGCGACGTGTCCGGCGCGGCGAATGGTCTCCTTGCGGTCGCGTCGGCTTGAGTCGAGGTCCCGGTTCAGACCCTCCTGGACATTGTCGATGTCGAGGCGGACGACTTGCTTGCCGCGGTCGAACAGCTTCTTCTCGACTTGGTGCGCGATGGCGCTCTTGCCCGCACCCGAGATGCCGGTGAGCCAGAGGCACAGCGGCTTGTGTCCGTTGCGGCGGATGCGGTCGGCGGGGCCGACCAAACCGGGATCCCAGCGGAGGCCGTCGGCGGACGATCCCTCGTCTTCCGCGGACAGACGCTGATCGCGATGGGTTTGCCGCGACTCCTCGATGGTGCTCTGGGAGGTGTGCCGGATCATGCCTGCGGCCACCGTCCGGAAGTCGTTGGGATCGATCAGGATGAACCCGCCGGTCCACCGATTGCGGTCGTAGGGATCGAAGAACAGTTGCCGTGCGGTGGTGATCTTGACGCGGCCGATTTCATTGAGGGCCAGCGTCTCGGCCGGAGCGCGATGAAGGGTGTTGACATCCAGCTGATAGAGCACGTCGTCGACGAATGCCTGAGTGGTCTGGCTGGTATGCTGCAGGATGTAGCGGGTGGAGGTTGACAGGCTGTTCCGGTCGTCCATCCAGGCCAGTGTCGCCTCGATCTCGTTGTCGATCTGCGGAATGTTGTGACGCCGGACGATCATGTCGCCGCGGCTGATGTCGATCTCGTTCTCCAACGTGATGATCACCGAGTCCCCCTCCGTCGCCTCCTGCATGCAGTCCTTGTAGAAATGGATGCCGCTGACTCGGGAGCTTTGCATGCTGGGCAGAGCGATGACCTCTTCCCCCACCTTGATCGTGCCGGAGACAACGCATCCGGAAAAGCCGCGGAAATCCTGGTTCGGCCGGATCACGTACTGGACCGGAAAGCGGAAATCGATCAGGTTGCGGTCGGCGCTGATCGTGACGTCCTCCAGAAACTGAAGCAGGGGCGGGCCCTGGTACCACGGCGTCCGTTCACTGCGGGTGACGACGTTGTCGCCCTCAACCGCGGACACCGGTATGAACTGGATGTCGTGAATGTTCAGCTTCTGGGCGAACTGCTTGTAGTCCGCGACGACCTCATCGAAACGCTCCCGGGAGTAGTCCACCAAGTCCATCTTGTTGACGCAGACGACCATGTGGGGGATGCCCAGCAGGCTGGCGATGATGCCGTGGCGTTTGCTCTGCGTCAGCACGCCGTGGCGTGCGTCGATCAGAAACACCGCCAGGTCGGCGGTCGATGCGCCGGTGACCATGTTGCGGGTGTACTGCTCGTGCCCCGGGGTGTCGGCGATGATGAACTTGCGTCTCGCGGTCGAAAAGTAGCGGTAGGCGACATCGATGGTGATGCCCTGCTCGCGTTCCGCGCGCAGGCCGTCGGTCAGCAGCGCCAGGTCCACCTTTTCCTCGCCGCGCAGCTTGCTGGCGTTCTCGAGCTGCTCGATCTGGTCCTGGAAAATCTGCTTGCTGTCGTAGAGCATGCGGCCGATGAGCGTGCTCTTGCCGTCGTCCACACTGCCGGCCGTCGTAAAGCGCAGCAGGTCGCGTTCGCGAACCAGTGCGGGATCGATCATGGTGTCTGTGCTCGGCATCTAGAAGTATCCCTTCTTCTTACGGTCTTCCATGGCGGCTTCGCTGCGCTGGTCGTCGGCGCGTCCGCCGCGTTCGGTGACACGGGTGGCGGCAATTTCGTTGACGATATCCTGGAGGCTGTGGGCGCGGCTTTCGGTGGCCCCGGTGCAGGTCATGTCCCCGATCGTCCGGAACCGGACCCAGGTTGTCTCGGACTGCTCGTTTTCCAGCAGTCGGTTATACTCCCCGACCGCAAGGATCACACCGTCGCGGCGGACCACCTCGCGTTCGTGGGTGAAGTACAGGCGCGGAATATCGAGTTCCTCCCGTTGGATGTACTGCCAGACGTCCAGTTCGGTCCAGTTGCTGATCGGGAAGACGCGGATGGACTCGCCGGGACGCTTCAGGCCGTTGTACAGATTCCACAGTTCGGGCCGCTGGTTCTTGGGGTCCCACTGTCCGAACCGATCGCGGAAGCTGAAGAAGCGCTCCTTGGCGCGCGCCTTTTCCTCGTCCCGCCGGGCACCGCCCATCGCGCAGTCGAACTTGAACTCGGTGAAGGCATCGAGCAACGTGACGGTCTGCAGCGAGTTCCGGCTGGGATTGGGGGCGTCCTCTTCCTGAACTCGGCCGGCTTTGATGGAATCCTCCACGGTGCGCACGATCAAATGGGCGCCCATCTGCTCCATCCACCAGTCGCGGTACTCGATGGTTTCCGGGAAGTTGTGCCCGGTATCGATGTGCATAAGCGGGAAGGGAATCTTGCCCGGATGGAACGCCTTCCTGGCAAGATAACTCATCAGGATCGAGTCCTTGCCACCCGAGAACAGCATCACGGGCCGTTCAAACTGTGCGGCGGCTTCGCGGATCACAAAGATCGCTTCGGACTCCAGCGCATCGAGGGTGTTTCGGTCGTAGTCAGGCATGATGACGGTATCCATATCCATCGGTTAAGTCTGCAGGCGACCAGCGATTCCCTCGCACTATATCCTGCATTGCACACTTTTCGACTTGCCGCTCCGGGGTCGGGACGAATGCTACAACTGCTGTGGCGACACGGCACTGCGCATCCTGGCGGGTGGCGAATGGGTGACCTTTTACGGCACACCGGAATCGAGCAGCGCCCGCCAGTCCTCGGCCCAGTGGGCAGTGCCCTCCCGTGCTTCGTGAAATCCGCCCAGCCGACGGCGGTATTGCAGCGGCTCCCAGCCGCACCATGTCCAGGTTCTCGTTTCTTTCCACCTTCAGTCTCCTTTCTTCATTGACTTGCACGCATCAACACTCATCATGGACAGGGTGTCATATCGTTGCCTTCCCGTATTTTGCAAAGAACAGGTTCCAGGCTGCGTCGGCATAGAAGCGGTGGCCGCCGCGGCAGACCAGATGGTCGCACGCATTCGGCGCGCCGGCTGCGGCATAGAGAGCCCGCGTTCGCTCAAACTCCCGCCTGGCTGGTTCAATGGGGAAAATCTCATCCTCGTCGCCCGACACCAGCATCAGGGGCTTGGGCGCAATCAGGCCGGCAATGTCGCCCATGTCCATCAGTTTGAGCAAGCCGGGCACGTAGTTGCAGGAACAATGGAACTGGGACTGGATCGAGGCCCGGAAGGTCGAAAAACAGCAGCTCGGCATGATGAAGCGCAGACGCGGCAAGAGCGCGCCGGCGTAGAGACTGGTGGTGCCGCCGCCGGAATTGCCCAGTACTCCGATGCGTTCCGGATCGCAATCCTCGCGCGTCTGAAGGTAATCGATGGCGCGGTCGACATCAAAAACGCGTTCGCCAAGCAGGGTGCGTCCGAGCAACAGAGCGTTCATTGCCGCTTGATGGCACATGTTGTCGATGGCTTGGGGCTGGATTTTCTCTCCGCGCTCGCCGAAAGAGCGTTGCTCGAGGCAAAGCGCGGCGATGCCCCGACGCATGCAGTCGAGGCCGAAATCACGGTCACCCGCGACCGTCATCGGCACAGTTTCGTCTTCCCGGCTTACCGCGATCGAATGGTGCATGCCTGAGGTATGTCCCTGCAGGCAAATGAACCAGGTGTAGGGCGGTGCCGTGTTCTTAGGCAGGCAGACGTAGCACGGCACATCCACACATTCCTCACTGGTGAAAACGATCTTTTCGATGACACCCGGTTCTTGTTCCCTGCGCCACTGGGTTCGCACGTTCAGCGGCACGCGCAGGGCGTCGTCGGGCGGGTCAAAACCCAGTAGCAATGCCAGTCGCCCGCGCAGTTTCGCCTGCCACTCATCGACTGGTTGCCCGCGCCAGCTCAGCTCCGGTTCGATGTCGTTCATCAGCGCTTGGTGATACAACGATGGGGAAAAGTTCATGATATCATCCTCCGACATTGAAACGGTCAGTGTTGAGAGTTTTTAGAGTAGCCTAACTATTGGAGCGATGACCAATGACCCAATGCCACTTTCCTTCGCCTGCGACAGGCGCCAAACATCGCGTAGAATGGGATTGGTGGCTGCAAAAGCCCTATTCCAGTGCCCCTGCTAAAGCATAAAAATAGGACCCGTCTTTTCTCCTGATTCCGCGGGCTCATCGGTTCAGCAGGGCTTTGAGCCGGGTGCTCAGGTTGGCGCCGATCTCGATCATCGCACCGGCGGCGGGATGGATGAGATCGTCGGCCATCCCGCTCAGGTCGGTCAGCAGCTCGGGTCCCTCGATGAGATGAACGTTGGGGTGCGGGCAGGTGTGCACGACATCGCGCAGAATCTGCCGGTAGTCCTCGGGGCTGCCTCCGTAGGTTTCCTCGGTGTAGGACAACCCGAAGTCGCGGTAGTACGGAAACAGCGTGATGCAGGCGACAAGGCGCGATGTGTCCGCGCCCGCCACGGTGTTGACCATGTAAGCGACCCGCTTGCGGAACTCGTCCAAGGCGAAGCCCTGCATATTGACCGACAGCGAGAGCGTGGCGATGTCCCAATCGGTGCGCGCCGCGATATGGTCCGCGAATTCGGCTTCGCAGTGACAGGCGCCGCCGACGCCCAGATTGACCAGATCCGCGCCGAGTGCGCGCGCGGTCTGACCGACGTAGCTCAAGTTCGGCTCCTCGCAGAAGAATCCGTGCGTGATGCTGGTACCGTACGCCAGGTAGCGCAGCGCAGGGACTTCATCGGGCTGAGGCGGTCGGATGTCCGCACCCTCGATGGCGTGCAGAATGAGCGGTTCGCGTCGGCGGCCGCCAAAGACCAGCCGACGAACGCGCGGGGAGAAAGGCTGCTTTTCGCACCACTTGCGGTCGAGGTCCTGCAGACGCTGACTCGGTCGGCCGATGGTGATCGTCATGGGCTCCCGTCCGATCACGTGGCGGACCTGCGAATCGAACATCCCGTGAAACAGCGCGACATCCGTTTCGCCCTCCGAGGACAGGGTGACGCGCACTTCCCGGTCCGATTCGCTCACAAAGCGAAGTTCGCAGTTGTCCGGTTGCAGCACGCGGTATTGGGCACCCTGGTTCAGGCACGTCCGCACCGTCTCGGGAACCCGCTGCAGGCGGAGACCATCGCCGCAGGAAATGACTTCGGCGACGTTGTGCAGTTCGACATTCTCGTGAATCACGATGACGTATCCTTATTGTTGCGACGTTCACTTGTGCAGCACGAGCATGGCGTGGCAGATGAACTGATCGAGCTGGAGCTTGAGTTGACCGTCGTCGACGGTGAACGGCAGTTCGCGCCCTTCGGGTTCGAGAGTCACGCGCGCAACGTCATCGGACAAGCGAACGAGTATCTCGGTGTCGTGCACGGGACGGAGTTCATCGATGACCTCGATGCTGCGTCCGCTGGCGGAGAGATTGCCGCCGCTGAGCTTCATGGGGCCGCCCCGGTTGATTTTGTCGGCATGGAGCAGATGCAGGATGTGCCGGTTTTGCGCAGGCTGATGGCGCAGCGCGACGCGGGAGGTGGAGGGCAGATTGGTCTCAACGCTCGGCGCGTCGTCGAGCAGGAGGCGAAGCACGCTCCCCAGGTATTCCTTGTAGGCAACCGCGCCGTATCCGGCGTAGATGGAAAATGCGGGATGAGCCAGGTAGACGATCCCGTCTTTGCGGACTCCGCAGACGCAGCCGGAAGCCTCCGGGCGCGGCGGCGTGTGCTGATGGCTGCAAAAGTGCCGGAAGGTACGATTGAAGAAGGGTTCGTGGATGTCGCCCAGGGATTCGCCGTCGGTCAGTCGAATGCGTTGCGCCTTGATGTACATCACCAGGGGGGAGTCCACAAAGGACGGACGCAGGTCCATGCGCGGCAGGATGTAGTCGGGCTCGTACTCGCCCTCGCCCTCATGGTCGGCGCCGACGTCGAACATAAAGCCGCCGCCGTCCTTCCGAAGACCGCTGGCGCCGGTCAGAAGCAGGCGCCCGCCCGCTTCGACATAGGCGTCCAGCTTTGCCTTCAGCTCCGCGCCGATCTCGATCACGTCCGGAAGAATCAGAGCGCGATAGCCGCCGAAGTCCATATCCGCGTCGATCACATCATACAGAATATGGTTTTCCAGCAGAACGCGATTGGCGCCGACGTCCGCGGAATTGTCGCGCCCGGCCCCGGTTGATTCCGCGGACAACAGGCCGATGTCGGCGACATTGCGCGTGTTGACGCACCAGGGCTCCTTGCGCTCGACATCGGCGTAGGCTTCGCCGATCAGCTTGTAGGTGCTTTCGTCCAGTTCGCCGTTCGGATGGAGTTGATCGCCGACGCTGCACTTGGCCCCGAAGGCGATCATGGCCGCGCATTCATAGCGCAGGGCGTTGGGGTGCTTGTAGCCGCCGAACTCGCCCCAGGTGGTGTGGAACTTGCCGGTCATGCCGAGAAAATCGAGCGGCAGTTTTTCGCAGTACTTGGCGGACATTGGGAAGTGGTCGTAGCCCCATCCGCCGGTGGGCAGGCTTTCCAGCTCCAGGTGGCTGAAGTGGCGCAGGATGTCCTTGCGGCTCGGAGAGATGTGTCCGCTGTTGTGAAACACCGGCATTTCCGCATCGTCGCACTTGGCCGCCGCCGTGGTCATTTCGTAGTAGCGCTGCAGCGCCAGCTGCGCGCATGCTTTTCTGTCCTCCTCCCGGGTGGCGTCCAAGCCCTGCTGCTCCATCACGGCCAGGCACCATTTGCAGCAGCACTGCCCCTGCGCGATGATGTCCAGAAAAATGCCGTCGCAGCCGGGAAACAAGCGCACTGCCTCGCGAATCTGATCGCACAGGAAGTCGAGATACGGCGTGTTGAAACACATCATGTGGAAGCCGGGATCGACGATGCTGGCCTGCCAGCCGGTATACTGACCGTTGGGCCCCACCTCCCGCCATTCGGGATGCTCCCGGCTCATCACATTGTCCACGCCCGCGGACAAATAAATGGGCACATTGACGTCAATTTCCTTCGCAGCATCGTACTGCTTGCGCAGCAGATCGAAGGACAAGTGCGGGTGCCTGAAGCCCACCGCCGTCTCGTGATAGCTCCAGCCGTGGTGACATTTCGCGAACGTGGTGATCGAGTCCACGTGCCCGAGGCGGAGCGTTTCCTGCCAGCCTTCGCGGTCGAATTGCTCGCCGATCCCAGGAATCGCCGGCGAGGTGTGAAAATCAAGATGAACCTGTCGAAAACGAAGAGTGTGCATGCGATGAGGAAACTTTTTTGGGGTTAATGGTGTGAGGGCATCTCAAACATCCCGTACCATAGCCGATGAAATCACTTCAGCGAGCTTCGCCCGGATGCGGCATGGCCAAAAGGACCAGCAGGAGGGCGGCCTCCGCATCGAGGTCTCCGGTGTCGGGGTGCTCCCGAAGGAACTCCTGAACAGCCAGAGCCTGCGGATCGGTCCGGCCATTCACCAACGCAAGAAGCTCGCGGCGGAGTGCCGTCAGGGCGTCCGCGTCCACGCCCCGGCTCAACAGATTCAGATGGCCATGCAACTGCGCGGGGGTACCTGCGACCAGGTCTTCAAATGCCGCGCCCGGCTCGTCTCGGAACAGCTTGTGCAGCCGATAGTATCGGTTGCCCTCGCCGGCAAGGATGGCGACGCGCTGATGCAGCTCGCGGCGCACCAGCTGAGGAAGAGCGCGGTCGCCGACCTTCGCCAGCAGGTCGCCAATGAGGTTTTCATCGCCAATCTCGGCAATGGCCAGGGCGCCGTGAATCACCAGGCGCGGATTGTCCGTGTCGTGAAAATCGGCCAGCATGCGCGCGTACGATGGTTCGTCCCGCAGTTCGGCCAATGCCACCATCGCCTTGCCCTGCAAGTAGACATCCGGGGACTGGAGAGCCTGGCGAAGAGCCGGGATTGCGGCGGAGACTTGTTGCTTGCCGAGCACTTCGGCCGCGATGTAGGCGGTGGTGTAGAGATTTTCGCGCAGTTCGCGGATGAGCGCCTCGACGCCCTGCGAGCTAAGCGTGATGCTTGAGAGGGCATGCAGCGCTTGGCTGCGCACCCTGAAATCCGGGGAGTCAAGATATCGGAGCAGCGCCTCTTCGCCCAATTCCGACCCCAGGTTCTGCAGACGCGACACGCCCGCCTGCTCGGCTTCCGGCGTGTTTGCGCTCTCCAGCTTGGACAAAACTATCAGCGTGAACAGATCGCGGGGCGAGACCAGCAAACCCAGGACACTGCGAATCTTCCAATCGCCCAGGGGTTTCAGGCGTAGGATGATCCACAGCAACGGCAGCACAAACACCCCGGCCACCAGGAAATACACCCGGTACGTCTGCAGCGGCGACAGCTCGAAGTTTTGCAGAATCCGCAGGGTTCCCCCGCTGACCACCGCTCCGAAAAAGCCCGCGCTGGCACCGCCCAGAACCATGGTCAGCATACTGATCCCCACCCGATCCTTCTCTTCGGTGGCGCTGACGATGTAGTGCGTCAGCCCCAAGTCGATACCCCCTTTGGCGAGTCCGAGCACAAGGAAAATGAACGCCGGGTAGACGATGCCGAGCGCCCCGGGCGCGACCGTCCACAAAAGCGCGGCGCACAACATGCCAACCCCGCCGATTCCCACAATCGGACGCGGACCGATACGGTCGCTCAGCACCGTGCCGGCCAGGGAAACCGCCAGCCCGCCGCCGATTTGGACAAACACAAACAGGATGGCGTTGAATTCGCTCACCCCGTAGCCCCGCCGAACCGCCATCATCGATACCGGCAAGACCAACCCGATCGTCGCCCATGCACCCATCTGAGCCAGCACCATGCGGCGCAGACGCACCGAGCGCCAAACTTGTTGAAGCGTGTTGCTCAGCGGTTCCGCCGCCGAACGCGCAGGTCCGGGCCCCTCCGGCACCGCCATCAGAAACCCAGCCGACGCCAGTCCCGCCACGCTGCCGACAAAGATCAGCCACTGAAAGGCGATCAGGTCCGAACGCATGCGCATGATCACCGCAAACAAAACCAGGGCCGCCAGATACGAAAGGTTTACGCTCAGCCCGAATCGTCCCATGAACCGTCCCCGGTTCCTGGGGCGGGTCACCTCCCCGATCAGCGGACGGAACCCGATGGCCCCCATGGACCGGCATGCATAGAAACCGAATCCGCCCACCAGCACAAGAATCGGGGTAAGCACCTCCGCGCCCGCCAATGCCGCCAGCGGCGCGCCGGCCATCATCAATCCAAACGTGTTGCGGAACAGCCACCCGATCCCCTGAGTGCGGGCGGCGCCCATCCGACGCATCAGCTGCCGGCCGATCAGCATGAACGGCATGGTCAAAAACAAAAACGATCCCAAAACCGCCGTCATCGGCTCCGACACTCCGGCCTTCAGAGCGTACAGAACCAGGATGTTCTCGCCCAAAATGGCGAACGAAAAGCCGTTGAGCAGCCCGAATCCGAAAATTCGCCGCCAGGCCTTCGCCCGTTCCAAGGCTGTCAAAGGTTGATTGCGCATGTCGGTACTAGGGTGACGGCCTGCCGACCGGCGGGCAGGAGTATGCTCAAGGCGTTCTCGCCGGCGGTTTCCGCGTCCACCGATTCGCCATTCAGGCGGACAGCCGCAATGCCGGGATATCGAAGAGTCAGCCGCGCACCGCCGCCGGCGACCTCGCCGCAGGTCCCCCGCATGAACAGCGAGACGGGCTTGTCGCTCTCAAACCCCGTTTCCCCATCGCGAAACATGCGGCCATGCCGGGTAAAATAAAACAGATTTACGCCCGCGCGCCTGCGCGCAACCACGGCTTTGGCCCGAAAGTGCCGTCCGTCCAGCTCGTGATTCGTTTCGCCGTCAGCGATGCCGAGCATGTCGCGCGTGTCGTTTCCGAAATCGATAAGCGCCCCCGACAGACCGGGCTGGGATATCTGCGTCGGCATCGTGTCGAACGCCCCGCCTTCTCGGGGAATCGCAATCGTGGCGATGCGCGCATTGCCCTCGGCATCGACCTTGTAGCTTGCTTCGAGCCGCACATGCCGGCCGGACTTCGGGGTTCGCACCAAGAACCCAGAATCAACCCGGTCCCGCTCAACCGCCTCGGGTTCAGTGGCGTAATACACAAGCATCGTTACCCCCTCGACCTCGGCGTGATGATCAATGGGCGCAAGATAGGCCCGACGGGGAAGCAACTCCTCCACCTCCGTTTCACAGGCCGGTTGCAGGTAACTCTGCACGCGGGCGCCGGAGGCGGCGCCGATCTCGTCGAAAAGCACGAAATATCCAGGTGCCGCGTCCCCACCGTCAATCTGCACCAGGCTGCGCTGGAACGAAACGTCCCCCAGGGCGCATCCCGCGTCACCGCAGGCGTAATGAAATCCGTCCGCAAGCAACCCCTCGGCCAATCCCGCCCCCGTGCGCTGACAGTGCCGCCGCCCGTCGATGGCCAGCGTGTTGTTCCTCCACGGCGGACGCATGTCGTCGCCGAGCCATCCGCCGTTGACCAACAGGCGATTGCCGTAGGCGGCCAGCGAAACGGCGTTGACTTCCTCGTGGGTATGGAATTCGTCATTTTCGGTGATGTTGTAGAGGGCCGACCCCAGTCCCGCCGCCGAATCCTCGGGTTCGCGAAAGACGGCTTCCCCCTGCATGAAAAGCCGACTTTGCGGAATCTTCGGCTCGGGCAACGGCTCCTTCATCAGGACATAGCTGAGGATATGTCCCGGCGGCGCCTTATCCTCGAGCAGCCAGGCGGCGTAGGCGGCGGCCTCGCGGTCAAACCGCCCGACCCGCCATATCATGGGGGAATTCGGCGGCTTCGAGTATGGGTTGGTGTCGCCGAACAAGTGATAGGTTTTTGCCGGCGTGACGCTGCTGCTGAACAACCAGCGATAAAACACCTTGAGCTTGGGATTGTTGTAATAGCGCCGATCTATGCCGGTGAACTCCAGCACGTCGGCGTAGGCCGTTTTCTGGGGCCGGTCATTCCCCGATCCCAGGCGGGCGAACGCATACATCGGCGCGACCGAAGTCACGCCGTCAGGCGTCATCTGTCCGAGATACTTTTCATAAAAGGCGTCGTCCGGGGTCGTTCGCCTGCCCTGGTAGACATCCCAGGTGCCGTGCGTTCCCATGCGGGCGGCCGGCCAGGCGCCCTGGCGGTCGATCTTGTGAATTTGCTGTTCGATCACCGTTTCACATGCCGCGATCTCATCGGCGCCCAGGTCCTCGCAAACGATGTCCAGAGCCAGAATGGCGACGAACGCCGCGCCCATCGGCGGCACGCTGCCCGTGTGCTCCTTCTCCGGGTTGAACTCGATTCGGCTCAGTCCCTCGACAATCGCCCGGCGCACCTCCTGGGCGTGAGCAGCCGCATGCTCCGCATCCACAATATACGCCAGCGAACAGGCCCCCAGATAAAACTGCAGAGGAACCGGTGCTTCCCCATCGGGCAAGCCGGCCTCGACTCGCGCCAAGGCATCGCTCCGCATACTCGCCCACGGTTTCCGGCGCGCGCGCCGGCGCAATCCGGGAAAATCCGCGCGGCGACAAATCAAAAACGGATGTTCGTCCGTACTCATTCGTCCATAACTCCCGTCAAGCCTCCCCACATAAAATTTTTCCGGCTTCCCCGTCGGATGACCTGCGGCCTATGACCGCAGGCAAAAAGCAAAAAAACGTACTATACCATACCTCCCCGCCTTTGAACAGCCACCCGAATTGATCGGACCAACAGGGCTGCCTTATTCCGGTTCTGCAGGGTTCGCCTTGCCACTGACGAGGAGGGCGGCCGCTGGGACAAGGTGGTCTCGAAGCTTCACTACTTGGGCAACGCGGACATTCCGGGGCGTCAGTTCCGGTATGTCGCCGAAACCTTCGGCGGTCGGTGCGTTGCGCGGCTGTGGTTCGGCTCGCCGGCCCTGCAGCTTTCCGGGCGCGACGAATGGATTGAGTGCTATGTCCACAGAATTTGGTTGGATTGCTTACGTACTGCGGCCATCCTGGGTGCAGAGAACCTCACAACAGGCAGGGATGCCCGTTGATACTAAAGCCATTGCGAACTCAACTGACCGGATCCAACCAAATTCTGTGTACATGGATTGAGTGGCCCGCCGAGCAGCGCCTCCGGCGGCTTCCGTTCATGATGCAGAACAGCGGAATGCGGGAACTTGTCCAGCCTCTGGTTTTCTAAGTCCCCGTTGCAGAGCGGTGCGGTTGCATCCCCCTCGCCGCCGGCACATTCCCCGCCCAAAAGAAAACGGAGTTCAACAAAGGAGATGACACAATGAGACGGACGGCAATGGCACACCTCGGGAAAACGGCAATGGCGGCGCTCGTGCTGACGCTTGGCGCCGGTCAACCGGCAGTCTGGAGTGATCAAGCAAAAAAGGAACAGCAGGGCCGCAACCTGGCGATGCAGCTGCAGCAGGCATTCTCCTCCGTTGCGGAAAACGCAATCCCCGCCGTTGTCGTCATCTCCAACAAGCAAAAACGCCGGGCCCCCGACGGCATGGGCATCCCGCCGGAAATGCGCCGATTCTTCGGCCTGCCCGATCCCGAGGATACGCCCAATCGCGAAGACGAAACTCCCCGAACCGCAGGCAGCGGCTCCGGACTGATTATCCGCGAAGACGGCTACATCGTCACCAACTATCACGTTGTCAAGGACAGCGACGCTCTCGAAGTGCGCCTCCATGACGGGACAAGCTTCGACAGCGCGAAAGACCCCGAAGCGGTCGAGATCGTCGGCGTCGACCGCGAAACCGACCTGGCGGTCCTGCGCATCGGCAACGGCGAGCTGGATGGACTGAAAACGCTCGAATTCGCCGATTCCGAGGACATCAAGGTGGGCGAATGGGCGATCGCGGTCGGCGCCCCTTTCAACTTGGACTACTCGGTCACGGTGGGCGTGGTGAGCCAGATGGGCCGCTACGACATGCGCATGAACACCTACGAGAACTACATCCAGACCGATGCTTCGATCAATCCCGGCAACTCCGGCGGACCGCTGCTCAACATCCGCGGCAAAGTCATCGGCATCAACGACTTCATCGTCACCGGCGGCGGCATGAGCCGCGGCAACGTCGGAGTCGGGTTCGCCATCTCCAGCAACTTGGTCCGCCAAATTGTCGAGGACCTGATTGAGAACAAGAAGGTCATCCGACCCTGGCTGGGAATCGCCATGCAGGAGCTTACCCCGGAACTGGCCGACCAGTTCGCCGTCGACAGCGGTGTGCTGATCAGTGAAGTCATGGAGGACGATCCCGCCGACAAAGCCGGGCTGCAGCCGGGCGACGTCATCCTGAAAGTCGGCGACAAACGCGTCAAGACACCCCACGACGTGCAGTTCGCCGTGCTCGCGTACGATCCGGGCGAGGAAGTTCCACTGACTCTCAGCAGAGACGGCAAACGAAAAAACCTGACCGTCGTCCCCCGGCGCAGGGATGGCGAACCGCTGGCGGCAAGCGCCGGCGGCGACGATTTGTTGAACCAGGCGGGGCTGCAGCTGCAGCAGACGGACCAGGGCGTGGTAATCGCCGGCATCAAACCGGGCAGCCCGGCCGATGACGCGCGCCTCCAGCGGGGCGACCTGATCCTCAGCGTCAACCGCGAACGGGTGGAGTCGGTCGCGGACGTGAGCGCCGCCCTCGGACGCACCACGGGGAGTATGGCCGTGGTCTACGTCGACCGCAATGGACGCAAGTTCTTCGCCCCTCTCCAGTTGCAGGAGAACTGACCCCGCACGGTGGATCAGCGATTCGTGCGCAGCTTAAGGGCCGGATCGCCGATCAGGGCGAAGGTGCGGCAGGCAGCCCGGCGGTATTCCTCGGAACCGGCTTCCTCCAGCCAGTTTCGGGTGGCCATGCGTACCGCATCTCCCAGGCGAACAGCGCCGCCGTCGAAGGCCGCCGCGCAAAACGCCTGCAGCAAGGCGGCTGAGTTCGCATTGTAGCTGAGGCCGGTGGGGGCCCACACGGCGGCTGCGCCGCCGTTCTTCCGCAGCATCAGGGCCTCGGCCAGAGATGTCCGCCCGGCTTCGGCGAAGTTGCCGGCGTGGCAGGTGGCGGCGACGACAATGGGTAGAGCCGCGCCGTTTTCGAGGGGGTCGACATCGGCGGCGGTGAACAGGTTGCCGTCCGCTAGCTGGTCGAATCCGCCGTGGCCCACGTAGCCAACCAGGCGGGCGCCGCGGTTCATTCCGGCAATCAATGCTTCGCGATCCGTCTCGGAATCCCCGTCGAGACGAATGCTCGTGGTCCGACGTTCGGCGAACACCGTGGCGCCCAGCGTCTCGACGGTCGACTGAAAATCGCCGGCCGCATCGGTCTCGCCCGCGGCGAGAATGGCGTCGTTGCTCCAGTTTTCCTCCGCGGCGGTTTCGTAGGCGATGATCTTGTCTATCATGTCCGCGACTTCGTCTGCGGAGACCGCAGGCAGGCGACCGACGGAAATCTCGGCCACGCTGTCGTTGCCGACCACATCCCCGAGGATCATATCCGAGGGACGCAGGCCTTCCTCTGTGCGGGTCATGGCGGCGGGAATCCGATTGTCGTCCGCACCGGTGGCGCCGCGGTAGTCGTAGGTGCCGTTGCCGACGAGCAGAACATAGCTCGGTGCGGTGGCCCAGCGCCGATGGGCGATGCCCAGAAACTGGCGGATCAGGTGCGGGTTCGGTTCGCCATGCCCGAACTCGTTGTAGATTTGGTCGGTGGTCACGATTTTGGTCTCGAGCCCTTCGGCCGAGCGCCGGTCGGCCAGCGGCTGAACCGCCGAGGCCCATTGCGGGACGGTGATGATGACGTAGTCGGCGGCGTTGGAGGGGGCCGACAGCATCGTGGTGCGTCCCGGCTCGCTGCCTTCCACTGCAAGGGCCGAAGCCGGCGTGAAGGCGGCGTACTGGCCGCGGGGATCCGTCGGTGCGAACGTCGCGCGATATCCACCCTCGCGATCCGCGACAATGGCCGCTTGAGTGATTTGAACCGGATGCCGCGGCCGGGTGATGTCGATAATCCGCACGGAGTCGCTCCGAAAGCCGCCGACCGAAATCACGTCGTTGTCGTCCGCGAAGAATTCAGCCTGGCCGCCGCGCACGCCGTAGCGCCGCGGAAAGATCAGATCGAAGGCGTCGACATAGGTCATGCCGTGCTTGACGCCGTCGGGCAGACGCGCGGTCAAAGTCAGCGTGTTGTCGCCCTCGATGAGCAGATCGGCATCGAACGTGAACTCGGCGGTATGGCGCACCTTGCCGTCCCAGCTGGCCGTGCCGATGCCCGCGCCGTTGAGTTCTACGTCGACACGCTGGTCCGGATTCTCTTTGGCTTCGCTGCCGCCGTGCAAATGGACCAACAGGACTGCCTCCCCACCCGCGGCCGGCGCGTCCACTGCAAAGGAGAAATCCTCGGCACCGCTGCGCCCCTCGGACGCGACCAGCTTGGTCCACACCCAGAGGCCGTCATCAACATCGGCCACAGCATGGGGAATAGACTTCCGGTCCTTCTCAATGCGAAGCACATCCACAAAACTTGTCCCCCGGCCTTCTGCGTCGTCGACGGGAACGCCGCTCACGCTGTCCATGTGACCTCCACGCCCGGCGGAGACAGTGTAAATATCCCGGCGCGAATATGTGCGGTCGAAGTCCGCCGCATGGAAATACAGTCCCTGTCCGTCCGCGGACGGCAGATAATCAACCGAGCGACCCCGATGCCGCAAACGCACGGCGGCGTCGAGAATGGCCTGCCGAGTCTGCTCCACCGTCCAGCCGAGCCCGGCGCCGATGCGGGCGGCGCTGACATGATGAACGCCGGACTCGCCAACAAACAGGTTGAGGAAATCACCGGTTTCAGTGGTGACCCCGGACCGGGTCAGCGGCGCCGGTGCGGCATCCGTCGGACGGGCACGAGACCCCAGCCACTCGGCATCGCCATTCGTTGCTTCGGCGTGGAACGGGCCGTAGCGCCGCACGTTGCCGTCATCCTCCACTTCCTCAATGATGTACTCGTCGGACTGTTTCGCGCTCGGACGCCCGTCACGGACCCGGTAGATGCCACCCGAGGGTTCCCCGGCGGTGGCCAGCAGGGACGAAGTGAGCTGAACCAGCTGGCGGGTCTCGGGATCGACGCCGTGCAACAGGAACCCGACCGTGCCGGCCTCCGCCCCCGTAGTCCACTCCACCACCCGCCCGTCCTCACCGTCAAGCGTTTTGACATTGATGATGAAGGCCAGGGTGCCGGTGGCGAACGGCTCGTCCAGAAAATCACGGTCGGCAACGTGTTGTCCGGCCTCCAAAACGACCTGTATGGAATTCCAGCTGTCTTCGTCGAAGCCGCCGTCGGCATCGTTGGTGCTTTGGAAATCCTCGCTTGGATCATGTTCCTGCACAACGTAGGTTCCCGCTTCAAGGTCGTCGAACTGGTAGTTTCCGTCGGCGTCGGTGTTCTCGTTGCCTACAAGCGTTCCGTCCGCGGGATCTCCGTCGTTGTTCGGATCGGTCCACAGTTCAACGGGAATCCCGGCGCGACCTTCTTCGTCGTCGCTCAAGTCACCGTCGCCGTCCAGGTCCAGCCGAACCTGTCCGCTGATTTTGGCAGTTTTGGACTCGGAACAGGAAAAGTAAAAAATAACGTTGGAGATATTGTGGGAGTTGGGGCTGCTGACCTCCACCGTATACTCATCATGCTCGTTCCCGTCATCCGCACAGCCTGTGACGATCCCGTCGGCAATCGCGTCGGCACTGTCCAGTTCCACAAAATGATCCCAACTGTCGGGACGCTCTCCGGTAAGGGGGACATATTCGCCTTCGCCATTGGGTCCGGCGGCGTTATTGCCGGCCTTGACGGCATAGCCAATGACCGAGCATTCCGAATAACTGGTGGACGACAGATCAAAAACGGCGCAGTCATAGCCGTCCGGAAAACCGTCGTATTTCACCCGAACAATCCCCGTCAACGTCTCGTCCACCCCGTCATCCCCCTCGTCGCCATCATCGTCCCCGTCATCGTCTCCGTCGTCTCCGTCGTCGTCCCCGCTGTCACCGTTGTCCCCGTCCCCGTCGCAGGGCGTTGCAATTCCGTCGGCCAGGGCGGTGCTGTATTCCATTTCGACGAATTCCGCCCAGGAGTTCGGCTGGGGGCCGTTGACGTCCACGTACTGTCCCTCTCCGTTGGGGCCGCCGCGGTTGTTGCCGGCCTTCACCGAGTATCCGATGACCGTGCTGAAGGCATAATCCGTAGAGGAGAAATCGAACTGAATGCAGTTAATTTCGCCGGTAACTCCGTCGAATTTGACACGCTTGACGCCGTCCGGCTCATCGAAATAGACAATCACGTTCGAAATGGCGTGCCGATTGGGCGACTCGACCATGATGCTGTTGTCGGGCGGGGCCACCACAGCCTTCACCGCTGCAGTCGACGCTATCAATGCAACCAAAGCGCAAAGCGCGAAAATTGTGGATTTCATCGGGGTGTCGCTTTTCTGATTCCGCATCGTTTTCATCGCTTCTGCTCTCCTGTCTCGTCTGGTTGTCGCTCCGGCTTCGAGCCCGTCTCCGCACGCCCTTGTAAAGCAATCGCCATGCCATTTCGTCCGATGTCATTGACGCAACCGCTGGTTGGAGTTCACAATTCAGTGGGCAGCCTTGCTGGCGGCCTGGACCGCCCCCCCCCCGACGTGCTGAAGCATGAACTCCAACGGCCGCGCTCCGCTCTTTTCGTCAATGATTGACGTTCGCCCCGGGCAAAAGCGTAAACCAAAGTTTACATGCCGGCGTAAACCAGGGTTGCATCCGGCAGGGCGCTTCTTTTCTGCCGTGCAACGTGATTTTATGGTGCCGATTCTGCGGGAACGGATGCCTCGCGCGGAACCCGCTGGAGGGCGAGCTTCCGTCGAGCCCCGCCGTCGAACGACAGGCAGGGCAGACCGCCTGCACCGGAAAAAACCCGTCGCCTTCGGCGGACCGACACGGGATGCGAAGGCCGAGCCCCTACTGGTAGGGCCCGACGCCCCGACGGCCAGTGGGGGGGGAAGGCGCGGAGAACCCGTCTCCTTCGGGGGATCCCCGAGGTTCCAGTGACGACAACCCCGGCTTGACGGGAGTCGCGCCCTCCAAGAGAGGACGGGGTCATGTCGCCCCCCCCTCAGGAAGGAATTGCCCTGTTGCATCCGCGTGGCACCTTTTCCTTAAAAAGGAGGTATAGTGCTTACAGATCAGACCTCGGTTCTCCGTCCGCAGCCGTCCGCAAAAGGAGGCACGCGTGGTACATACGATATCCGGACAACGACGCGTCGCCCTGATCGACGATGATCCCGTCGTGCGGACAACCGTCCGCGCGATTTTAGCCGGGGCGGGATACACCCCCCAGGAATACGCCAGCGGCGAAGAAGCGCTGGCCGCCATGCCCGAAGCCATCCCCGATCTCGTCCTCCTGGACATCCGCATGCCCGGCTTGGACGGATTCGAAGTCTTTGAACGCCTCCGCAAAATCTCCGAACTGGCCGAGGTGCCGGTCATCTTCCTGACCGCCAGCGAAGACCAGGAAACCATCGTCCGCCTCTTCCGGGAGGGGGCCGATGACTACTTGGGCAAACCGGTGCGCTCCTTCGAGCTGCTGGCTCGCCTGCGCCTGCACATGGACCTCTGCATGCAGGCAGCCACCCTGGCCGAAGCCGATCACGAGATCAACCAGCTGCGCCGCAAACTGCTCACCGGCGGATTGGAGCATCCCGAGGCCTTCGCCGAAATGGTCACCCAAAGCCGGCAGATGCACAGCATCTTCCAATACATCGAGGCCGTCGGCCCAAGCTCGCGGCCCGTCCTGATCACCGGCGAAACCGGCACGGGCAAGGAACTGCTTGCCCGCGCAGTCCACCGCATCAGCGGTCGCAGCGGCGAACTGATCGCGGTCAACGTTGCCGGTCTCGACGACAATCTGTTCTCCGACACCTTGTTCGGACACGAAAAAGGCGCGTACACCGGTGCTCACCAGGCACGCTCGGGCATGGTCGAGAAGGCAAACGAGGGCACCCTGTTCCTGGATGAGATCGGCGACCTCCCCCCTCCTGCGCAGGTGAAACTGCTGCGCCTGCTCCAGGAAAACGAATATTTTCCCCTCGGCGGCGACCGCCCGCGTCACTCCAACGCCCGCATCCTCGTGGCCACCAATCAGGACATCGAAGACCTGATGCGCAACGGCACCTTCCGCAACGATCTCTACTACCGTCTGAACACCCATCGCGTGCATCTGCCGCCGTTGCGAATGCGCCGGGGAGACATTCCCCTGCTGGCACAAAAGTTCGCTGCGGACGCCGCCGCCCAACTGCATCAACCGTCGCCGAATTTTGACGACAACACCCTCGCCATGCTCCGCAACGCCGACTTTCCCGGCAATGTCAGGCAGCTCGAAGCCGCCGTTTTCGACGCCGTCAGCGCCGCCGCGGGCAAACGGCTTGCTCCCGAAGATTTCCGCGGCTTTACCACGGCCGGAAACGACTCCGACACGCCCCGAGGCGGAGAGGCGGCCTTCGGCGCACTCGGCGCACTGGATGAGCTGCCCACGCTCGCCGAAGCCCAGCTGGCGCTCGTGAAAACCGCCCTCGAACGAACCGGCGGAAACGTTACCCGCGCCGCCGCCATCCTCGGCATCAGCCGACAAGCCCTGCACAAACGAATGAAAAACTGATCCCAAAATCCCTTGACCTTCGGGAGTCGCGAAGCATAAAAAGGACGATCATGACACGAAAACGAATCCTCGAACACTACGTCCACCGCGTCGAGCCCGAAAAACCCTCCTTCGAAATCCTCGACTGGGGCAGCCAACAAGAGCAGGAGCAACGCTTTCAAGTTCTCAGAAAGGCATTGGTCAACGAAAACATCACCACCCCCGCCGCCCAGCACGACCTCGCCGTGCTTGATGTCGGCTGCGGACTCGGAGACCTGCACGGCTTCCTCGAACAGCACGTCAACCGCCTTCACTACGTCGGCGTCGACATCGTCGAAGCAATCCTGCAGGAAGCGCGAGCGCGGCACAGCGACAGCCACTTCGTGCTCGCCGACGTCTTTGAAGCCCCCCCCTTCCCCGAACGCAGCTTCGACGTGGTCTTCTGCTCGGGAGTATTCAACCTCAAACTCGGCAACAACGAAGACTTCGCCGTCCGCGCCCTGCCTCGGCTTTTTTCCCTCTGCTCCAAGTGCCTCATGGTCAACTTCCTGCACGAGAGAACCACCGAAAAATACCCGCACTGCTGGTACTTCTCGCCCCGGCGGCTCATCGATTCCCTCCCACCCGAGATGCGCGATGTCCGCCTTATCGACGACTATCTCGACAAGGACTTCAGCATCCTCATCAAGCGTTCCCCGCTCTGATCCCAATGTCATTGACCGAGGTATGCGGAAGAGCACTGGACCGCATTCCCCAATCATGAAACGCACAGTCTTGACAAGTGTCGCTTTCCAGGCGGACGATTGCCGTATATATTTCGGCCTGCATGCATGCGGGTTTATTTGCCGTACGCCGCCATTATTTGCCTCGAATGCAGGTGCAAGCAATCCTCAACAGGTTGCCCGTGCCTGCATGCGGCTTTTCGCTGGTTTCTCGACACACAAAGCATACGGCCCGCACGTCAACGAATTTTTATCGGATCCATGAGTTAATTTCGACATCTCGGCAGGGGGCTGTTGTGCGCTACGCGGTGATATCGGACATTCACGCCAATCGGCAGGCTCTGGATGCGGTGATGATGGATGCGGATGCTGTCGGCGTTGATGGCATCATCTGCCTGGGAGATGTGGTGGGGTACGGCCCCGAACCCGCCGAGGTTCTGCAAATCGTTCACGCCACAGTCGATCATATCCTGCTGGGCAATCACGATGCCGCCGTGAGCGGGCGACTGGACCCGGTGAACTTCAATCCCAATGCCCGCAGGCTTGTCGAATGGACGGGCACGCAGATTGACGACAAGGCGCGCAGGTTTCTCGGCAGCCTGCCGGGAGTCCTGGCCGGGGACGGGTTCCGCTGCGCGCACGCGGAACTGGCCATGCCCTATCGCTACGGCTACATCATCGAGGCCGAGGATGCGGTTCCCTCCTGGGAGGCCTGTTCCGAACCGCTGCTGTTTGTGGGGCACAGCCACCAGCCGGGTCTTTTCGTGACGGGGAAAAGCGGGCGTGCCTATGCTCTCGACGCTCAGGATTTTCAATTGGAGCCGGGCAAGCGGTATATCGTCAATGTCGGATCGGTGGGCCAGCCCCGCGACGGGGATGTGCGCGCCAGTTACGCAATATACGACGGGGAAGCAGGCACCGTCCATTTTCGCCGAATTCCCTTTGACATAAACGGTTATCGGGCGGCTCTGGAGCAGCAGGGACTGCCGGAGGAAAGCAGCGCCTTTCTGCTGGACGCCGCAAGTGCCGGCTGCCGTCCCGTTCGCGAAGCGTTGGATTTTCATCCGCTCAGTTCCGCAGAGGCCGAAAAGAGCGGCCAAGTCACAGTCACCCGACTGGAACATGCCGAATCGCAGGCGCGTAGATGGCGGTTGACGGGAATCATCCTGGGATTGCTGGTGCTGGTCTCGTGTGTCCTGGCGGGCGCCATCCACCATCGCGCCCGCCCCCGGCACATCACGATTACCGGTCCGTCCTACCCGGAATTCACCGTGCTCACCCTGCAGGCTGCGGACCAGACGTTGCGGTTGTCGCCCGCGGGAAGCGGCCCCGTGGATTCCGGCAACCCTCTCGATGACTGGCAGGTGCGGCTCCCGCGCTCCGGCACGGTTGCGGTCTCCGCAAAATCCTTTCAAGAGGAGAACAGCGACGGCGCTTCCCGCGGATTTAGACTGAAGGCCGAACAGCTCGAGTCCTTTGAATTGCGCTCGGCCCGGTTTGCCGTTCAAGCCGACATGCGCTTCGCTGTCCAGGGTCGGTTTCGTCCCCGGAATTGGGAGAGCGGAAACATCGAGATGGCACTGATGTTCGAGTCCGCGGACGGCGCCGAACGAACGCTGCTTGTCAAACGCCCGCCCGGCTTGCACGAGGACGGCGAGCGCTGGGGGCGGCTCTCCTCGCGCACCATGCCCCAAGCCAACAGATTGGCGCAGGCCGGATTCGTTCAGTATGTCCTGAGAGGACAGTTCAAAGGCACAGTGGACGTGCGCGACTGCCGACTGATTCTGAAGGGACGCTGATGCGGACAGCCGTCGGGGCGGTCTTATGCTGGAACCTGACAACTTGACAAACAATAGTTTTGCAAAGAATTGGCGCGTGAAACGTGAGGCGTGAAGTGTACCCACCACCCACACACCCACGCACACCATCACGTTTCACGAAATCCCAGCTTTCTCGTGCAGGTGGAACAAGACAGCCTTGGCTGATGCTGATATCCGTCCTGGCGTCCGGCGGTTTCGGTGCTACTGTTTTTCCTTTCATCTGAATCCGGAGAAATCCCATGACAGTCAAGCCTCTGCTGACGAAATCCGCAGGCGAGGAAGCCCCGGCGCGCGTCGCTCTTTTCCTCAGCGGCCGCGGCAGCAATGCCGAGAAAATCCTCGAGCTGCAACGGTCGCGCGAGAATCCCGCGTTCGAGGTGGTCGCCTTGGTGACCGACGCATCGCCCGAGCGCAGCCGTGCCCGACACCTCGCTGAACGGTTTGCCGTGCCCGTGGTGGAAAACGACATCCGAACCTTCTACCGCGACCGCGGCCTGACGCGGGTGACGCTGCGCACCGAGGAGGGGCGCGCCGCCCGCCAGGCATGGACCGACGCCGTGCGCAAGCAGCTGGCGCAGTACGCTCCCGACTTCGGCGTCCTTGCCGGCTTCGTGCCGCTAACCAATTTGGTCGGCGACTTTCCCTGCCTGAACGTGCATCCCGGCGACCTGACCTACATAAAGGACGGCGCGCGCTACCTGGTCGGGCTGCATACCCTGCCGGTCGAACGCGCCATCCTGGAGGGGCTGGAATCCCTGCGCAGCAGTGTCATCCTCGCCGAACCTTATGCCGGCGACGGCGGCAACATGGACTCCGGTCCGCTGCTCGGCCTGTCCCCGGAGGTTCCCCTCGATTTGCAGGGACACTCGCTCGGAACGCTGGCCGAATGCGCCCGCAAACGGCCCGAAAAGCGCCCCAAAGGCGGCTTCGACGATGACTTGGAGCGGGTCGCCAACCACAACCTGATCCGGCTTAAGGAAAACGGGGATTGGATTGTTCTGCCCCGCGTCGTTGCGGACTTCGCGGACGGCCGCTTCAGCCTGGATGCGCAGGGGGAGCTGCGCTATCGAGGACGGAACAACCAGTGGCTGCCCATTCACACCGTCGAATACCAATCCGACGGCAAGGAGCTGATCTTCCGCCCACCCGTGCCCTAACTCCGCTCGACAATGGCCGCGGCAATTAAAACAGGCGCAGGTACTGGTACACCGCGAAAAAGGTCAGCACCCCGACGCCAATCAGGCTGGCCGCCGCCGCGATGGTCATGTAGACTCCGGGTTCCGCCGGGGTCGCCGACTCCTCGACGGCTTGTCCCACGGCCTCCGCGCTCGGCCCGGTTTTCTCTTCGGCCGCCTCTCCCTTCAAGCGAAGCGTCTTGCGTCCCGCGCCGGCCGCGGGCACGTCCGCCGTCTCTTCCGCTTCCTGCTCGGGCACCTGGACAGTGTCCTTTGCCGCTTCGGTCTCGTCGAGCGACAGCGTTTTGTCCGCGCCTTTCTTTTTCACCTTGAGGGTGATCTTGCCAGTTCCCTTGCCTGCGCGTTCTCCTGCTGCCGCAGTGTCGGCGCCCTCGGTCTTCTCGGGTTTGGCGAACGTTTTCGCCTGCGAGGGAGGCTTGATGCGGATGGTATCCTTCTCGTCCTCGCTTTTTTCCTTGGCTTTTTCCTTGCTTTCCTTTTTCAGCGGCGCTGTGGCGGTTTTGGACTCGGATGCGGGCACCGCAGCCTGGGTTTCGTCGCTGCCGGCGGTGCCCGTTTCGCCAGTCTGCTGTTCCGGCGTCTCGTTGTCGCCGGAGCGCACGGTTTGGGTTGGCTGCCCCGAGTCAGCCGCAGCCTGTGAAGGCTTGACCGGGCGTGTGACCTTTAACGTGGATGTGCTTGTCGCCTGCCGATCCTGCGGTTTGACGGTCTGGGTTTGTGCGGCAGCGGACGTTTTTCGGGGTTCGGCCGCCTTCTCATCTTCAGTCGCCGCCGTGGTTTCCGCAGCTTCCTGAGCGGCTTTGTCCCGGCGTTTGACCCGCAGCGTTTCGGTTCCAGTTTTCGCTTGTTTTTTGGGCGCCTGGGTTTCGTCGGTGGGCGGTTGTTCAGCACGAACGCCTGCCGTAGCGGGTTCTTCCCGCCCCTGATGCTGCGGGTGCTTCGCCACGCGCAGCGTGGCCGTGTGAGTGCTTTCACCCTCGCCGGAGGCTGCCGGTTTGACGCGAAGCGTGTCGCCTGCGGTCGATTCCTCCTTGCTTTCCGGCTGAGCGTTCTCCGGATGTTGTTCAGCCGAACGGAGGCGGATTGTCTCTCCGCTTTCCTCTTCCCCACTGCTCGCGCGCGACCGGCGGGCGTCTTTAACCACTTTAAGACGAACGGTGTCGCTTCCCGGCGGGCCGAGCCGTCCGCTCTCGGTCAGAGCCTTCGCGGTGGCGGGAGAGTCGTCCGGCTGGAGTCGTTTGAGTTTCTTCACCGACTGCGTGTCCCGCACGGACAACGGATCCTGCAACGATGCGGTTTCGCCGCTGTCTTGGGCCGAAGCGCCTTCGACGTGGCTTTCGCCTTCGGAGGCGGGGGAGTTCGAAGCGTCTGACTCCTCGGGCTTGGAGGATGTGCTCTGGCCCGTGGTCTTGAGGCGAAGTTTCTTGCGTTTAGGACTGCTTTCATTGTCGGCCATGGTCACTCTCCGGTGTTTTGTCGTTGTCGACTCAGGTGACATACGCTGCCAGCGTGGCACTCGGCAGCCGCTCGGGCGCTCATTCAAACCGAATGCTTTTTCGCGGAACCATACACTCTAAATGCCATCACGGCAAATCCCCGGCGAAACGCGGCGCATGGTGAGCCTGATGGGGCATCCATATAGGCTCTGTCAAGTGCGGAACACACCTCTCCTGTGAAAAATCCTCGGATTTTTCAGTCCTCTAAGTGGAGCAGCTACGGACAGATCGACCGCAGCTGTGAAGCCAGGCAGGCCCTGCTCCATCTGGCTGCGGCCCACTGCGCCGTGGGCGCTGCACGCCGGCCGAACTCGGGCGGCAGCTGGGGCCGGTGTCCCTGGCGGCTGTCAGCAATGCCGAAACCAATATGGCAAGACAGATGAAAACGAACCCAGTGCTAAAAAACGGATGGATGAACTATCTTCATCTTTGAAATCCGAGGCCGATAAAGTAAAATTAGAGGACTTACTCGATTTTACTAGCGCCGTCGTCGGGAGCGGCGCGTGAGGAGCCCGACCGCACTGAGTGCGAGAAGGATGAAGCTGTTGGGCTCGGGGATGGGCTGCAGCCCATAGATCCAGATTGAATTCCCGTCCTGGGTGTCGATGCTGGCGTAGCTCATGCCGTTGTCGGCAATGTCCCATGTCGACGGGTCCCCCAGATAGCTGCCGTAGGCGAACAGCTGGTAGTCGCCGCCGGCGCCGTTTCCGATGGGGGTTAGTTCGATGGTGAAGTCTGTTTCGCTGTCGAAGGCGAGAGCGCCTGTGACGCTGATCATGTCCGCGTTGCCCGCCTCGTCGATCTCCCAAGCATACGTGCCGGTGGATCCGATGGTAAGGTCGCCGTCGACCGTCAGCTCGCCAGGGCTCGCGCCGGGGGCAAGCAGACCGTCCACCGAGATGTTGCCGTTGACGATTCCGGTTCCACCAAGTGTGTCGGCGACGCCGAGGCTGACGGTTGCGGTGCCGGGGTTGAATTCAGCACCGGCACCGACAGTCAGGTCTCCGGAAACCGAGATTGCCGCATTGCTCGCCTCGGTGAGGTTCAGGATGGCACCGTCGTTCAGCGTGATCCCACCGGAGAGGGTCAAGGTCTCGCTGTCGTTATCATCCAGACTAAGCAGTCCCTGGGCATCGGCGGCGACCGAGATGGGGCCGGTGAAGTCCGTGTTTCCGGAGATGCTGGTCTTCCATCCGCTGCCGCCATCGGTCTTGGGGATGATGTAGTCGATGGCGGCGGACCCCACACTGTCCATGCTCGCACTGAGAACGCACCCGCTGGGGGCGACCGAAGCGGAGCCGGCGCCGGCAATGGTGATTTTGGCTGGATCGTTGGCGGAGTTCATGAGTCGGACATGGTACTTCTGTTCCTGTTCGTTGACGATGAAACTGGAATCGGTATGGCCGATTTGCACCTCGGTTCCCGGCAGGAGGTCGGCGGCGAACATCGTGCCGAATGAGATAAACTGTCCGTCGCTGGGTGCGGTGATGATCAGGTTGCCGCTGATGCCCCCGGTGTCCGTTGATGACTCACGCCATTCGGCCGCGTCCCGAGTGAATTGCTCCCCGTTGCGGGTGAGAATCTGGCCCGTGAATTCGATCGTTCCAAGCAGAGCACCTTTGCCTTTTGCAACCTCGTTCTGGTAGATGATGGCGCCGCTCGCGACGCTGCCCAGTCCTCCTGGGTCGTCCATGTCGCTGCTCGTATCGAGATAGATGAGCGAACCTTCGACGGTATTGATGGTCTGTGTGCCAGTTAGTCCGTCCGGGTTGTCGTAGTCCATTTCAAAGATGGCGCCGGACTGGATATTGATCGTGCCGGTGCCGTTCAGGCCGCCGTTTATGCCGTAGTGCAGCTTGCCGCCGGAGGCCACGTCGACGGAGGCATCCAAAGCAGTGCCGTCCACCGGTACGATCTGTCCTTCGGATTCCACCTCCACGGGGATGCCCACTTGGGCACCGCTCCGCCCAAAGGTGAGCCGCCCTTGGGACGTGCCGTCGACGATCCACTTGCTGAAGGCGGGCGCATACGTTTGCGGCTGCAGTGTGGTGTCAATCTCAACCTCGCCGAGAATTCGGGCGGGAACGGCGTCGCCGGCCGAGAGCGCGAACGTCGGTGCCGTGGTCCCGCTGCCGATCTGGAGGGGAAAACTGCTCCTGGAAATGACGAGGCTTGGTTCCAGTGCCTGCAGGAGGAATTCGCTCAAGCCAGTCGTGTCGATGTTCACCGTTCCCGACTGGAAGTCGTTGTGACTGCTGTAGAATTCGGATGCCGCGAAGCCCTTCCACGGGGTGCCGGCCCCCGCCGCGATGGTAGCACTGGCATTGTTGAACACATCGCCGACGCCGAAGACGTAGTTGGGCGTTGTGCCGAGCCCGGAAACGGATCCCTGATCGAGCGCGCTGTGTGAGATGATGGCGCCATTGTTGAACGTGACATTGCCGCCGGGGGTTGCACCAGCAAAGGCGGTCGCATCGCCCTTGATGACGCCGCCTTCCGTGACCGTGATGTCGTCGGTCGCATCCGGCGCGTCGGTCAGCTCAAGCCGCCCGTAGTAATCCACGACGACGTTGCCGCCGCTGGCATTCGGAGCATATTCCACCGTGGCCTCACGCCCGATGGTGGTGGTGCCCGTCCCCAGCGAATTGGCGACCGAGGCAACGGTGTTGTGTTGCTTGTTGCTGCCTTTGGAAAAATACCAATCGGTTACAGACAGCGTGATGTTGCCGCTGTACCCAGAGTTGTCCGCGTTGAACAGGAAGTTATCTGCGGCGTCGTTGGCGTATGGGCCGTATTCAAGAACCAAGTCATCGGTCCCGGTGAGTTGCCCATTCAGAGTCAAGCTTGAGGCCACGCCCAGGCGCCATGTGTTGCTGCCGCCGATGTGAATCGGGGCGTTGATGACCACTGTGTCCCTGTCGATGTCCGATATCGCGCCGTTAATGGTAAGAGCGGGCGGAGTTCCGGACCCGTCGTCGTCAATCGTGAAATCATCGGAGATGCTGAGCGTGTTGATGGTTGCTGTGGCGTCCAGGACGACCGGACTGAGTCCGGAGTTGTTGAACGTGGCCTCATCGGCTGAACTCGGCAACCCCGCGCTCCAGTTGTCGGTATCGGACCAGTTGTCGTTGGCGGCATCGCCGTCCGTCCACGTGCTGTCGGCGGAATAGGCCGGGACAACCAGGGCGAACAGAAGCGTAAAGGCAAGCTTAAAAACGGGTTTGGGGTGCATCTTCATGGTTTACTCTCCATTTTCTGCTCT
>CAZSBQ010000011.1:0-19668 GCA_964604795.1 uncultured Victivallales bacterium
GCCCTCCGTCGGAAAAGAAGCGCCCTGCGTCCCGAGTTTCGGAGGTTGCCACGGCAGGGCGAACATCTATAGTGAACCCTGTCAGTTGTTTTGGCAACACGCGGTGCGCAGCGCGAGCGCGAGTGTTGTCCGGAATGTTTTTCCTGCAAAAATGGGTGCCGCCATGATTCATTTGGTTCGTCGAATTGGGGCAAAACTAAGCAGCCTGGTGATTCATGGATTGGTCCGCCGGGCCGCACGCCGTCAGGGGTTTATGGACCCCTTTCCCGTGATGGAGCGGCTTCGTCACCTGGCCCAGCCCTCCGAGGTCAACGAACCCATCGAGCTGCTGCGCGCCGCGGCGGTGTTTCATGCCCGTGGGCTGGTCAATGCGCGGGCGATCCAGCACAATCTGGACTGGGTGTGGCCGTTCTGGGTGCGCCGCCAGTTCGATCCTTACAGTTCCTCCTTTATTACACGGGGGTTTTCCGCGACGCATGTGAATCTGACCCATCGCAATTGGACGGCGGTCGGGTTGCCGGATTGTCCGCAGCTGCCGATTGTCGATCCGCGCGGATTGGTGACCCCGTTCCACGACGGTTGGTCGCTGGACGCCTGGGTGATCGGAGACGAGGCGCAACGCCTGGCGCCCTCGGAATGCGAGGATTGTGAACAGATGTATGCGCTGACCGATGGCGTATTGGCGGTGGATACCGCCGTCGAATGTTCGTGGGCGCGGCTTGAGATGCATGCCGCGGTGACGCGCTGCGACGGGGTTCCGACCTGCGTGCTTCGGTATACGGTCAGCGCGCGCTCGGATGCCTGGCTGGCGGTGTCATTGCGTCCGTACAATCCGGAGGGGATCAGCCAGGTCGGAGACATTCAATACCGCGCGGACGAGTCGGCCTGGCTGGTAAATCACCGACGGCGCGTGGTTTTCCGCACGGTGCCGGAGCGCCGGATCATGTCCGACTACTGGACGGGGGACGTGAGCTTGCGGCTGCCGGGCGAGTTCGCGGATGAACACCATGGCTCGTGCCGGGCGGGAATGGCGACGGCGGCAGCGCTCTATCGCCTGGAAGGGGACACGCCGCGAACTGTCGAAGTCCGCATCCCCCTTGAAAGTGGTCGCAATGCGACGCGCTGGAGTGCGCCGGCCATGCATTCCAAGCGGTCCGACAACCGCGTCGGAGTGAAAGGACGAGGCGGCAAGGCAGCCGCTCAAAAGGTGTCGCAGGAGACCGCCCCGCAGTGGGATGAGGTGCTGGCCGCGACTCCCCGGCTGACCATTCCGGACGAGCGGATGGCGGGGTTGTATCGGCAAGCTCTCTACAGCCTGGTGCTGCATTCGCCCGGCGATGTGTATCCGGGTCCGTTCACCTACAAGCGGTTTTGGTTCCGCGACGCCGCCTTCATCCTTAACGCTCTGCTCAACGCCAATCTGCACAACCGCGTCCGTCGCTGCCTGGACACCTATCCCTCCCGGCAGACTATAACCGGCTATTTTCATTCCCAGGACGGCGAATGGGACTCGAACGGCGAGGCGCTGTGGATTCTCGATCAGTTTTATCGCACCACCGGCGAACGCCCCGACACCCGTCGGCTGCGCGTCATCAGCCGGGGCGCGGACTGGATTCGGCGCAAACGCTCCGAGTCCGACCGTCCGAACTGTCCCCACGCGGGCCTGCTGCCCTCCGGATTCAGCGCGGAACACCTGGGGCCGAACGACTATTATTATTGGGACAATTTTTGGAGCGTGGCCGGGTTGCAGTGCGCCGCGCGTCTACTGGCCGAGGGCGGGCACGAGACGGAGGGCGAGCGGTTTCGCGCAGTTGCCGAGGAGCTGCTGCGCAGCGTCGACGCCAGCCTCGCGCATCGCCGGGATTGGCGCGGCGGCGCGGATGCCTATCCCGCCTCGCCCTATCGACGCATGGATTCCGGAGCGGTCGGTTCCATCGTTGCCGCCTATCCGCTCCGAATCCTGGCCCCCGACAATCTCCGCCTGCGGGCAACCACCGATTTTCTGCTTGACAACTGCCGAGTCCATGGCGGGTTCTTCCAGGAGAACATCCACTCGGGGATCAACGCGTATCTGACCCTGCAACTCGCCCAGGTCCTGCTTCGTGCGGGCGATCCACGATTCTTCGAGTTGGTGGAAATCATTGCGGACCTGGCAACCTCCGCGGGGCAGTGGCCCGAAGCCGTCCATCCGATCACCGGTGGCGGATGCATGGGCGACGGCCATCATGTTTGGGCGTCCGCGGAATGGTTCATGATGCTGCGCAACATGTTTGTCCGCGAGGAGGGGGACACCCTCATCCTGTTCAGCGGCATTCCCGAAGCGTGGCTGGAGTCCGGGGAGGAGGTTTCCTTCGGCCCGGCTTCCACCTTGTTCGGAAGCGTTTCGGTGAGCTGTCGGCGGACAGCGGACGGCGCTCGGGCAAGCTGGAGCCATCAATTCCGGTCTCCGCCTGCGAACATGAGAATTTGCCTGCCCGGGCACAGTCCCCAAACCGTCGACACCCCGTCCGAGCAGCAATCCGTCGAGTTGAAAAGAACCGCCGAGTGATTGCAGGCTGCGCCGTGAAATTCCTGAATTCTGCCTTATAGTACCAGAGAACGTGCAGCTTTCCTGCTGCAATCGGGGTTCGCGCTGGTATTTTATTGGGATTGGGCGGCTGGTACGCCGCCCTGGAAAACCGGAAACACCGGCGGTTTTCCGTGAAAGTAGAATAGGCTTCTCGCCTGTTCCAATCACAACAGTAGAATTGGAAAAAACCAACGAAAGGAAGCAACCATGGCAGACAACGCGATTCTTGAAGAGATCAATGAGAACCTTCAGAAGGGCAAGGCACCCGTCGTCAAGGAAAAGGTGCAGCAGGCTTTGGACGAGGGCGTGTCGCCGGAGACCATTCTCAACCAGGCGCTGATCAAGGGCATGGGCGTGGTCGGCGAGCGCTTCAAGCGCAACGAGGTCTATGTTCCCGAGGTGCTGATTGCCGCCCGCGCAATGAACGGCGCCATGGAAATCATCAAGCCTCGCCTCGTCGAGGACGGCGTGAAGGCCAAGGCCACCGCCCTGGTCGCCACGGTCAAGGGTGACCTGCACGACATCGGCAAGAATCTGGTGTGCATGATGCTGGAAGGAGCGGGCTACGAAGTGATCGACCTCGGCGTCAATGTTGAGCCCCAGAAGTTCGCCACTGCGGTCGAGGAGCACAACGCTGATCTGATCGGCCTGAGCGCTCTGCTCACCACCACGATGGGCGCCATGAAAGGCACCATTGACGCCCTGGTCGAGGCCGGCGTTCGCGACAAGGTCAAGGTTATGGTCGGCGGCGCGCCGCTGACGCAGAGCTTTGCCGATGAAATCGGCGCGGACGGATATGCTGCGGATGCCGCATCCGCCGTCGGACTGGCCGACAGCCTGATCGCCTGATCGCTCGAAATGAAAACGTAATCCTTCGCGGCGCGATCTCCCGGCATTCCGGGAGGCCGCGCCGTTTTTTTTCAGGGATTCAGGGGGGGCACCCCTTGTGCGGGAAGAGAAGAGGTTGGCAACCGTCGACCTTGCCTGTCTGTTGCACGGATTCAAACAGCTGAAACCGAGCCCGCTCAGCTTCGGCGGGTCAACAGATGCGCGGTCCAGCGTTCCAGGCGGTCGCGGGCGGCGGACTCCGGGAAGCCGGCCAGAATCTCGCGCGCAGTCTGCAGATGTTGCGTGGCCAGCGAGCGCGCATGGTCGAGCGCTCCGCAGCCGCGGACAATGCTGCGGACGCGCTCGATCCCGTCCGCCGAGAGCGCGGGTTCGCCGAGGGCGGAGCGCAGCTCGCAGGCATCCTCCCGGCCTGCTCGCTCCAGCGCCGCCAGATAGAGCAGGGTGGGTTTGCCCGCGCGCACGTCCGAACCGACCGGTTTCTTCAGACGCGCCTCATCACCGAACAAGCCCAGAACATCATCCTGGATTTGAAAGGCCAGCCCCGCGGACTCCGCAAACCGTCCGGCCGACTGCACTGTGGCGTGCGTGAAATCATCGGTTTTCAGCCCGATGGCGACGCCGGCTTCCGCGGCGAAGCGCAGCAGGATGGCGGTTTTCAGGCGCAGCATGGCGAGGACGCGCTCGGCGCTGACCTCCTCGTGTCGGTGCTCGAACTGCACGTCCAGGGATTCGCCGCTGACCAGCAGCGGGGTGACCGTCCCTGACATGCGCGCGGTCAGGGCCAGGGCCACTGTCGGCGACACGCCGTCTTCGGTGCAGCGCGCCAGCAAATTCATCGCCCAGGCGTGCAGGATGTCGCCGGCCAGCATCGCCTGGTTTTTTGCGCAGTCCGCATGTTTTGCGGAGTTCGCAACCGCGAAATCCTCGGACTGCTCGATCAGGCGATGGCAGCTGGGGGCCCCGCGCCGCGTATCGTCGCAGTCGATGATGTCGTCGTGAATCAGCGTCCAGTTGTGCTGCAGCTCGATGGCGGCGGCGGCCCGGGCGCAGTGCGCTCGCTCGCCGCCGACCAGTTCGCAGCACCACACCAGCAGGGCGGGGCGCAGCGATTTGCCCGGCCGATGCGGGTAGGCCAGCACGGCGTCGCGCAGAAAATCCGGCTGGATGCAGGCGGGCAGCGTTTCGTTCTCCAGCACCGTCTCGACGACCCGGCGGATTTCATTCAGCTCGCTGTTCATCATTCCCATTCGATCGTGCCGGGCGGCTTGGAGGTGATGTCGTAGACCACGCGGTTAATGCCGCGGACCTCGTTGATGATGCGCGTAGAGATGGTGCCGAGCAGGTCGTGCGGCAGCTGGACCCAGTCCGCAGTCATGCCGTCGACACTGTGCACCACGCGCAGGGCCACCGCGTTTTCGTAGGTGCGGTTGTCGCCCATCACGCCCACAGTCTGCACCGGCAGAAGCACCGCGAAACTTTGCCAGACCCGTTGGTACCAGCCCGACGTCTTCATTTCCTGCAGAACGATCCGGTCGGCCTGCTGCAGAAGACTCACCCGCTCGCGGGTGACTTCGCCCAGGATGCGCACCGCCAAGCCGGGGCCCGGAAAGGGCTGGCGCCAAACCATTTCGTCCGGCAGGCCCAGTTCGCTGCCCAGCTCCCGCACCTCGTCCTTGAACAGCATGCGCAGCGGCTCGACCAATTCGTCGAAGCCCAGCTCGGCGGGCAGACCGCCGACATTGTGATGACTCTTGATGTTGTCCGCGTGTTTGCCGATCCCGGAACTTTCGATCACGTCCGGGTATGTCGTGCCCTGAGCCAGAAAGCGGGCGCCGCGCACCGCCTCCGCCGCTTCCTTGAAGACCTCGATGAAATGATGGCCGATCACCTTGCGCTTTTCTTCCGGATCAGGCACGCCGGCCAGCCGGTCCAGAAATTCGTCGCCGGCATCGGCAAAGCGAACATTCAGCTTCAGATGCTTTTTGAAGATTTCGAGCAGACGGTTTGCCTCATTGTGGCGCAGCAGCCCGTTGTCGACGAACACGCCGGTGAGCTGGTCGCCGACGGCGCGGTGGATCAGGGCGGCCGCCACCGTGCTGTCCACTCCGCCGCTTAAGCCCAGGATCACGCGCTCGCTGCCCACCTGCTCGCGGATCGCCTCGGTCGCCACCTCGATGTATGCGCGGGCCGTCCAGGCGCCCCTGCACGCGCAGATGTCCCGTGCGAAGTTCGCAATCATCGCCGATCCGTACTCGGTGTGCACTACCTCGGGATGAAACTGCACTCCCCAGATGCGGCGCTGCGGATCGCGCACGGCCGCCAGCGGAACCGTCGCCGAGGAGGCGATTACCTCGAAGCCTGAAGCGCAGGCGGTCACCTCGTCGGCATGGCTCATCCACACCGTGGATTGCTCGGGCAAGCCCTCCAGCAGCGAGTCCTCCCGCGTCACGTTCAGATTCGCCTTGCCGTACTCGCGCGTGGCCGATCCTGCAACGGTGCCGCCGAAATGGTTGGTGATCCACTGAAACCCGTAGCAGATACCGAGAATGGGCACCCCCAGATTGAAGATTCCCGGATCGCAGGTCGGTCCATCCGGGTCGTGCACGCTGGCGGGTCCGCCGCTCAGGATGAGCCCGGAAGGGTTGCGCGCGCGCAAACTCTCCGCGGACTCCGCACTGTCGACAATTTCCGAGTACACGTTTGCTTCGCGAACCCGCCGTGCGATCAGCTGCGTGTACTGCGAACCGAAATCCAAAATCAAAATCGTTTCTTCGGGCGTGTGCATCAATGGTCGTCCTATGGATGGGCCGAAAACGGAGAAACCGATACCATACAGGGAAAACCTCGGCCCGGCAACTCTCCCTCCAAGATTTCAGGACATTTGACTCCCTCCGGTGGGACTCTTGGCAGAACCATTTCGGCAGCTACCGGCAGCTAGACCTGTCCAGAAAGGGTTTCCTGCCCCCGCCGACCTTGCGTCGGTGAAGCAAGAGATTGATATTCAGTGTGTTGCGGAATAATCCCCTTTTCTCCCTCCCCGGCGGACACCGCCGGGGAGGGAGAAAAGGGGGCTTGTCGTGTCCGGCAAGCAGAAAATCTGCGCTCCACCGACGCAAGGTCGGCGGGGGCGTTTGAACTCAAAACTATGCCCGCACCCTTTCGTTGAAACCTGACACCTGAAACCAAGAAGTCTCATAGCAGGAGGCTGAGCCACAGGGGGATGGTCAGCAGGGCGGCGACGTGCGTGACCAGGACGGTGGCGGCGGCGAAGTCGCTGTCGCCGTCGAAGACTTCGCAGAGCGTGACGCTGGTGATGGCGCAGGGCATGATTGCGACGATCAGCAGAACCTGCCGAACCAAGTCCGGGAACGGCAGCAGGTGGAGCACGCCGACGACTGCGCCGGGAATGACGGCCAGGCGCAGGGCCACGATCCCCAAGGCCGGCTTGGTGACATAATGGGAGGGATGCAGTCCGGCCATGCGGCTGCCGGCGATCAGGGCGGCGATGGGTATGGTCGCCCCGCCCAGTATCCGCAGGGTTTCCACGAACATGCCGCCCACGGCCGCGGGTATGCCGGTGCGCAAGGTGAGCCCCAGGGTTTGGGATGTCGCCATCAACGCGAGCGCGCCTGCGGCCGCCGCCATGGCCAGCAGGGGCATGTTCAACAGGTGCTTGAGGCTGCTCCAGCTCAGCGAATCGCCGGACAGCGTGTAGATGCCGAGGGTCCAGATCACCACTTCCGCGCCCACCGTGCTGTAGACCACCAGGGCCAAGCCGCGCTGATCCCAAAACAGCAGCGCCAGGAGCATGGGCAGGAAGGAATAGTTGTTCATGGTGCACTGAAACAGGAACGTGCGCCGTTGGCGGACATCCGCCCAGCGGGTCAGCCGCGTGACGATCAGGCCGATCAGGGCGCCCAGAACCATGATCAGAGCCGAACCGGCAGGCAGCGCCCAATGGCCGAGAAGCTCTCCCCAGGTGAATTCGCGAACGATGGAGGAAAAGATCAGTGCCGGGTAGAAAACGCTGGTGAGCATGGTGGCCAGCTGCCGCGTGAACCGGGCGTCCATCAGCCCGCGCCGACGCGTGAGCGCGCCCAGGAAAATCAGCAAAAAGATCGAACCGGTTTTGAGCCAGACGTCAAGCATGTTCGGTTCTCGCGTTTGTGCTATGTCCACAGAAAGAGGAATCTCCGGGATCATATCCACCGAAGGAGCCAGTCGGGCAGCCAGAATTCGCGGCCGTTGACCACGACGGCGTTGCGGGTCGTGTCGGGCAGGGAGCTTGCGGCGGCGGCGACGACGTTTTTCGGTGATCGATAGAGCCGGGTGACCAGGAGATTGAGGTCGCTTTGTTCGCAGATTTGTCTGCATTCGGGAAACTGGAGGACTGGGGGGAGGTCGATGAGGATGTAGTCATAGCGCTCCCGCATGCGATCAAGGAGGGTGTGGAGTTCGCGCGTCCCGGCACGTTGCGTCAGCTCTGCCGTTTCTTCGATTGCGGGAAGCAGATGGAGACCGGGATGGTCCGTGTGCCGTATGGCGTTCTGCGGCATGTCGTTTTCGGAGTGCGCGTCGTTCCCTTTTTGGGTGTCGGCGGGTGAGAAGTGCTGTGTGAGAGTGGGGGATGAGGCATCGCCGTCCACGATTAGCACCTCGCCTCCGCTCTCGGTGGCCAGCATGGCGGCCAGGTTCATTGTGATGGTGGTTTTTCCCTCCAATCGACGTGCGCTGGTGACTGCCGCGATCAACGGGTGCTGGATTCTCGCTTTGGCGGTTTGCAGGCGAGCTGCCGTGTCGCGGATCGCCTGAATCGCGGGCGCGGAAGCCATTGTTTGTGCAACGGAGACCGTCTTCATGCGGTCGGAGTCCGACGTTGTCGTCGCCAGCTCCATGGGCGTTGTCTCTCGTGTCGGCAGGTAGACGGTTCGCCTGCCGAAGAGGAACCCGTATGTCCGCAGGAGCAGGGAGATGCCTGGGATGCGCCGCAGCCAGCGCGTCTTTGGGGGGCGGTGAAGGTGCGGCAGTGCACCCCAGAGCGGGAGCGCTGTGGTGCGTTCGATCTCGTTCAGTCGGCACAGGCGGGGATCGAAGATTTCCAGCCCAACGGTCAAAGCGAAGCCGAGCATGATGCCGGCGGCGACGCCGGCAATGGCGAAGGTTTTTCGGATGGGTGTGTAGCGGCTGAACGGAATGAGGGGGGGGTTGATGATCGTGAAGCGGCTTTTCTGCTGTTCCATTTCCACGGCGCGGGAGATGCGCGCCTGCTGGAGCTTGGTACTTAGGGAGTCGGTTGTCTCCTGCAGGTTATTCACATCGTTTTTCAGGCGGTCGTATCGGTTCTGGATATCAGGAATTTCCGCGCGTTGTTTTCTAAGTTGCTGGACCTTTTCCTGATAGTCCTTCAATTCATGCTGCAGGGTTGCAATCAGGATTTCCTCTTCCTGCATTTTCGCTTGTGTCTTTTGGTAGACGGGGGATTGGATTTCGCGTTTCTGCTGGGCTCTGCCGCCTTCTTTTTCCTCCTCGAGAAGCTTCACGATGATTTTCATTTCCCGCATTAGCTTCTGCACTTCCGGATGGTCCTTGGAGCGGCTGGCGAGCAGTTTCGCACGCTCGAGGCGCAGCTCGCGGTAGCGTCGTTGGTAGGGGGTGTCCTCAGAATACAGGGTCTCGGCCACCACCATGGGGGCCTCTTCGGAGAGGCGCTTATCCAGGAGTTCCGCCTTGAATCGTGCCTCGCGCAAGTCCATTTTGGTCGTGAGCACTTCCTTTTCGTATCGGCTCAGGTCGCCTTGGATGGCACGCGTCTGCTCGATCTCGTCAAGGTGAGCCAGCGTGAACTCCTTGAGTTCCTCCTTGGCGGCGGCAAGTTGCTGCTCGTATGCGTCCAATTGGTTTTGAATGAATTCCACGGCGGCGTTGGCTTCTCTCCGGCTGCCCTCCAGGGTCCGTTCGATAAAGAACTCGCTGACCTTTTCGGCGAGCTGCTGCGCGGTACCTGGATCCGGGGCTGAACAGCCGATTTCAAAGGAGTCGGCTTGTTGGGACAGAATGTGGATACTGCCGCGGATGTCGTCGATCAGCCACTCGTGTTGACGTCGGGAGGTGGTTTCCGGTTCGAGATCGAGTTCGCGGATTACGCGTTCGATCAGGGGGCGACTGTAGATGATTTTCCGCAGCGTGCCGAGTTCATCCCAGTTTTGCAGGGATACGGCCGTTTCGAAGCGGACGAGGGGGTTGAGGATACCCGAACGGTTGATCAGGATGGTCGTGGTTGACATGTACTGTTCCGGGAGCAGGTAGCTCAGCCCAATCGTCAGGACGGGCACGAGCACGAGGGGAATCAGCAGTGTCGATTTGCGGCGGAAGACGACTTCGAGCAAGGCGCGCAGGCTAAAGACACCGGCGGCCGGCATGGCTTTGACCGCAGCCTTCGAGCCGGAGGGCTGCGGACCGGCGGTGGGGGGGCGATCCGCCGTTTCCGAAGATTGTGGCATAGACGTGTTCAAGGAACTCTCCGCACGTTCACGCGTGTCGGTTAATCGCCATCGGCGGTTTCGGCCACCGATTCGCCGAGCAGATAGAGGTTGAGGGACGGTGTGATTTGGCGCAAAATGTAGTTGAAGCCCGCGACTCTGCGAGTGGGCACATAGACGATATCGGCCCGCTCGACGGCGGGGGTGTCCGAGCTTCGGGACTTTTTGAAGAACTGGTCGAGGTTGTAGGTGGTGATTTGCGGCGGCGCGCCTTCGTCGCGGCGGCGGATCAGTTTCACATTTTGTTTCCGCGCGTCCTCGGACAAGCCGCCGGCGCGAGCGATGGCCTCGATGATGTCGACATTCTGCGTCCGTGGGTAGGCGCCGGGGTGGCCGACCTCGCCCAGAACATAGTAGGTGTTGTCGTCATCGCTCTTGACATAGACTGTGTCTTCGGGCAGCAGCGGAAGATTGAGTTGCCGGTTGCCTTTTCGCAGGAGGTCGTAGAGATTCACCTCGATGAGAGTGCCGCGCCCGCGGATGATGGTGCATCCGCGGAGGTCGGCGTTGTCGGTCAAGCCTTGTGCGCGGGCAAGTGCACCCAGCAGGGTGGGGGGGCCTGCGAAGTTGAACTCGCCGGGCCAACGGACTTCCCCGAGCACGAAGACCCGATTGTTGTTGTATTCCTCCACGACCACGTTCACCTGGGGATTCAGGTATTGGGCCTTGAGTTTTTCCTCGATTTGCACGCCCGCTTCGGCGCGGGTGACCCCTTGCAGGTCGATGATGCCGACGTAGGGCAGGCTGATTCGCCCGTCGGGGCCGACGGTGTAGGAATCGTTGATTTCCTCAATGTCGACGGCGAACACCTCGATTACATCACCCGCGCCGATTCGGTATTCTCTCGTCGTCAGCTCGTCAAGAATTTTGGCCGGTTTTGATGCCGAGTTGTCGTCGGGAGTGTGCGCCGGCGAATTCAGTGGGGCTGGGGATGGTGGGGGTACGTTTTCGGCATCTTCGGCGCGTGCCGTGAGTGAGGAGAGGTTGGCGGGCGACGGGAATGGTGTTGCTGAATATCGGCACCCGGCGACAAGCAGCAGAAGCAGAAATGAGATGGATATGCGTCGGTTCATGGTTGGATGTCGAACCTCACATGATAGATGGTTTCGGTGCCGATGGAGAAGGATACTCGGTTGCCGTGGTGGTCGACGGGCAGGTCGAATCGGCCAATATCGGCGCTGCCTGGAAGGATGCGGAATGCCCGCGTTCGAGCGACGGATTGGACACCTTGGAATTCCACTTCCAGGTTTCGGACTCGTTGCCCCCGATTGATGACAATGAGGACCGCCTTGTCCTGTTCCGGAACCCGTGATGCGTAGATTCGCAGCGCCTTGTCCTTTGTGTGTTTTTTGGGATTGCGCGCTCGGACGGGCAGCAGGCGCGACCCGAAGGCTGCGCCCGCGCCGTCCGCATTGGTGTACATGCGGAAGGCCTGTCCGGTTCGCGAGGCGGGATCGGGGTGTTGCCAATAATTGGCGATTCGGACCTTGCCTGCCGCAAAGGCGCCCAGAGCATCCGCTAGGGCCAAGGCGCCGGAGATATGGTCTTCCGCGCCCCATTTGTACTCGGTGACGGCCAGTTCGAGTCCCGGATGGTGAGTGTCGATCCAGCGTTGCATGCGGGGCAGCAGTTCTACGGTGTCCCGAATCCAGGACGGATCCGTGTACTTCGGATCGTAGAGGGAGCGTGACGCCTGCGCCCGGTGGTGGCATGTGCCGGCGCTGGTGTCTCCCGCAAAGACTCCGGCCGCCTGGGGATAGTAATGAACTGAGAGGATGTCCAGCAGCCGGATATAGTGTTTTCGCTCGTGGGCGCGCAGATTGGTCAGAAACCAGGGCAGAAACGGTTGGTCGTCGTGTGCTTTGCGGTCCGGCGCGTGTTTGTTTTCCCGGTCGCGCGCCGATTCGAAATAGGCGGGCCATCCCCAGAGTTCCGGTCCGAGAATCAAGGCGTTCGGGGCGCTTTTCCGGACCATTGTCGCGACCTTCACGAAGCGGTCGAGGTACTCTTCGTAGCTTGTGGGTTCGGGGTGGACATCGCGGTGGGTGGTGTTCCAGAGCATGGGTTCGTTGCCGAGAGCGAAATGGATGCGTCCGGAGTCCAGGGCGTCCGGGTACTCGTTCCGGATGGCTTGGACCCAGTCGCGCAGAAATGCGATGTCCGCAATTATGTTGGCGTCTGCCGGATCGTTGCCTTTGACGGGATCGCCGTTGATTCGCCTGCCGTTTCCGGCGTCGGGTCGATTCGGGTCCGTTTTTTGTTGGGGACCATATTTTTCCACGGAGAAGCTGTAGGACTTCGTGTCCTTCGCGACGTATCCGACAAGGGGCAGAGTGACGATGGCCTGTGCCCCCTCCTGCAGGGTTGCGGAGAGGAAATGCCTCCAGGCATCGGCTTCGATGGATTGATTCTCGAAGAACCAGTCTTTGCCGGTATTCCACGCGTTTCCGAGCCCCCAGTTGTAGCGTGAAGCGGTATTTCCCCCCCATCGGTTGACCGTTGCGCCGAGCGAGCGCAGTGTTCCGGGATCGGCCGCCGCGACTCCGAATATCCCCGGCGGCACGGGTTTTCCAGGCGCGTCCGCGTCGACGATGAATTCCGCCGTCTGCACGGTTTTCCGGAATTTTGGGATCAGCTGATTTCGGGTTGCGCCGCTGATCAGAAAGACCACCAGTGCGGCTGCGGGGATGGACACGCACAAGGCGGCGAGTTTGGCGAACGTTTGTTCCCGGACCGTCATGAAAAGGGCTCCAGATTGCGAAGTGCTTTGGCGGGGACGCCGGCGGCCAGTACATTGGCAGGGATATTCTTGTTTACCAGTGCTCCGGCCGCGATGATGCTGCCCGGCCCAATCTCCACGCCCGGCAGCACGGTGACGCGCGCCGCCAGCCAGCAGCCGGCGCCGACGCGGATCGGCTCCAGCGACAGAGCGCCCGCCCGAAAGCCCGCGTCACCCACCGCATGGGTGGCCGTGATCAGCAGGCACTGCATGCCGAGCGAAACACCGTCGCCAAGGTGGACGGTCGCCCCCGCGTTGATGGTGATTTCGTCGTTCAGGAAGCAGAAACGCCCGATTTGCAGATTTCGCGCCGCCGCGCGTCCGCCCGTGACATGCAGGTTTCCCCGTATGGTCGTTCCGTGTCCGATCCTCATGCCCGCCGCCCGATAGACCATTGTTCGCAGACAGGGAAAGGCGTCCACGGGCAGGAGGCAGCGCGCAACCGTCGTTGCGAGGGCGAGGCGAGGCGAAAAGTCGCCCAGTTCCTCGCGCAGGATTTTTCGCCACTTGCCGCTCATGCGCTGTTGGTTCCTTTGGTTCGGGTTCAGGGGGTCGTTGTGATCTTGGGAGGGGCGCCGCGGGTAGGGGGATCAGTACGCTCCGCGTCCGGTGAAGACGGCGGGGATGGTTTTCAGCAACAGTTTGAGGTCCACCCACAGGCTGTGACTTTCGATGTATTGCACGTCGAGCTGTAGCTGCTGGTCGAAGGGGATGTCGCCGCGTCCCTCCACTTGCCAGAAGCAGGTCAGTCCTGGGACGGCATCAAGCCGGCGGCGGTCTTCGAGGGTGTACTGCGCGACTTCCTTGGGCAGGGCGGGGCGAGGTCCCACCAGTGTCATATCGCCCTTCAGCACGCACCAAAGCTGCGGAAGCTCGTCGATGCTGAGTCGGCGAATGATGCGTCCGACGGGGGTCACGCGCGGGTCGTTTTTGATTTTCAGGGTAATGCTTTCGGCGTGGTCGTTTGCCGCGGCGAGTTCGGACCATCGCTTGTCCGCGTCCACGTACATGGACCGGAATTTTGGAAAGAGGAATTCACGCCCCCACTGTCCCACGCGTTTTTGGCAATAAAAGACGGGTCCCCCGTCCGTGCACTTGATTGCGAGCGCAACAAGCAGAAACAAGGGGGAGAGCACGAGCAGACCGGCGCCGGCGGCCAGGATGTCGACCAGGCGCTTGAACACGCGCGCGCCGCCGACCACCGCAAGCCAGGAATACTTCTTGCGCAGGAAGCGCAGATTGCGCCGCCGGCCGCGCAGGGACCCGGTCGAGCCGTGATACCGTCGATACAGCTCGTCCATCAAGGCGATGCGCGCCGCCGATTCCGGCGACGAATCCTTGTCGATCCGCTCGGTTTGCGCGGCTGAACGCGCATGTGCGATGGCCTTGTCACTTGAAGGCATGGACGGCTTCCTCGCGCGTGTTCATGGTGTCGACGATGCGATGGAAGCGAACAAGCTCCAAGATCGCCTGAACCGGGCGTGTGACGCTGCAGACCTTGAGTTCTCCGCCGTTGCCCGCGACGTGGCGCATGGCTGACAGGAGTATGCCCAGTCCCGAGCTGTCGAGGAATTGCAGCTGCTGGAGGTCCAGGACGACGTTTCGGCTGCTGCCGACCGCCTCGATCAACTGTTTTTTCACCTCCCCGCTGTTGCCTGCGTCAATCTCGGTGTATTCCGGGGTGATAATTTTGATGCCGTCCTGTTCTTCAATCTTCAATGCCATGGTCTCTCCTCCATGTTTTTCCGGCGGGGGCGCCGTGCTCTATGCTCACAGAACTTGCTTGGAAGCCTTAAGTAAGGCGGTTGTCTCGGCCGCCGTATTTGCTTGGGCGGGCCGGGAGACCCGCGTTACTGGGGTTATACTGATGACTCGGGAATGTGCGCTTGTCAAGTCCTGGTGTTTGTCGAGGGATCGGGGGCATTGCGTTCGGTGCGGTCCCAGGCGCTTGTTTTCTCCGGTGTTTTGACGAGCTTCAGGTAGAGAATAAGTTTCCACAGCACGTAGGCGGGGGCGGTGAGCAGTCGTCTCCAAACGATGCCGGGGGCGCGGACCAGCAGGAGACCGCCGAGTGTGTAGGCCACTTGGAGCAGGAGGGAACCCCCGCTTAAGGATGCGGCAAGCCGGGGCGCGGCGGCTTCGCCGGCCAGTGTCCAGCCTGCCGCGAGAGCGAGCACGAGAACGGTGCCTGCTGCGAGAAGCGCAAACGGCGGCACCAACAGGTCCACCAGCGCGTCCAGGCAGGCGGGACTGCGCCGTTTCCAAGCCGCCAGCAGAAGGGGGCGAGTCCATTGGCGGAGCAAATGGATGCGCCCCCCCTCCCAGCGGGTGCGCTGCTGCGCGGCGGCCTCCGCGCTTGTCGTCATTTGCCCGAACACCTGCGCGCCGGGAACAAAGCGCGCGCCGATGCCGCGGGTGATCAGAAACAGGGACAGTTCGACATCCTCCACGTTCGATCCCGCGGGGTACCCGTAGGACTCCACCACATCTCGACGCAGCAGGAAGCCGTTGCCCTTCAACCCGCAGGGCAGTCCGAGCGTGTCGCGCCCCAGGGGGCGCAGGAAGTGGAAGAGGGCCAGGGAGGCGGCCAACAGGGATGTCCGCCAGTTGTCAGCCGGATTGCGGACGGTGTAGTAGCCCTGCAGAACCGAATGGCCCGCCGACATCGCTGAATTCATGAACCACAGAAAGTCCTCGTTCAGGCAGGAGTCGGCATCGACGACGAGCACGGCGTCGTAGGATCGCGGCCAGTGCCGCAGATGCTCGCGGACAGCCCAGTCCAATGCCTGGCCCTTGCCCGGGTTCTCCGGGTCCTGCCGGGTCAGCACGCGGCAGTCGAGGGGGGCGCATTCGCCAACGGTGGCATCGGAGCAGTTGTCCGCGATGACGACGACTTCGAATTGCTCTTCGGGGTAGCGGGTCCGGTGGATTCGGCGAACGGTGTCAGCGATCATTTGTTCCTCGTCGTGAGCGGGAATGAGGATAAGGAATCGATGCGGCTTGGTTCGTTCGCTGGTGAATTCACCCCGGCGCTGACGGCGTTTTCGGTTGGCGAAGGCCGCCAGGGTCAGCGCGGCCAGGTAGGCGGAGCACAATGCGGCAAGAGCCGCCGCCGCGACAAGCAGGCCGCCGCCAATACATTGAAGGCTCTGGATCATGTCGACGCCCTGGAGTCCGGGGTTCGTTTGAAGAGAGATGCGATGACGTTCCTGAGGTATCCGATGAACAGGCGGAAATCCTGTCGAAACGAGGCGGTGGCCACGTAGAAGGTTTCGGCGGCGTACATGTCGTCCGGCAGTTCGCTGCCGCCGTGCAGGACCAGGTTTTGGGTGATGAGTCCAATCTTTCCTCTGCGATAGAGATTGCGCCAGTCCGCAGGCAGTTCGCGCACGGCCGTCGGCGGGCGCGGGGGCAAGCCCACCAGGTGCATCCGACCGAACACGACGCTCCACAGCCCCGGCAGGAAGACCCGCAGAAAGTCGCGCCCGTTGCAGCGGCGCGCAGGATGCCGATCCTCCGCCCGTGCCGCATCGAAATCGAAGGAATGCCTGGTGGCGGTTTGCCAGTCGGCTTCCTCCGCGGGAGCGGGCAGGGCCAGGAACATGTGCGAGCGGAACGGCTTTTGCGGACAGCGCAGCAAAGCGGCGCCAAGAGCGATGAGCTGCAGCGGCAGAAGCAGGACGAGCAGCACAAAGCCGGCCACCTTCGAGGGCAGGCGATGCAGGAGCGTGGGGTTCAGATTCTTGCTGAGCGATCCGAGCAGGAAGCTTTCGGAAATGGATACGGCGGTCCCGATGCGGGTGTTGATCAGGTGATTGCGGTCGATGATGGATTCGCTCACTTCCAAGTTTTCGCCGACGTAGCTGTGCCGGTGGACCACGGAGTTCCGGACACTCGCCTTGCGGTCGATCACGCACTGCGGCTCGACGATGGCGCCCGGCCCCAGGGTCACCTGGCGTTCGATGCGGCAATCCTCGCCAATGTACAAGGGCGGCGAAAGCTGCGCGGTGGGATGGATCATCACGTTTCGGGAAATCCAGACGCCGTTCTGCACCTCATTGTTTTTCATGAGGATGCCGGGATAGTCTTTGCGCAGGACGGCCATGTTGGCGGCGAGTTGTCCGCGCGCGGTGCGGGCGTCCAGCAGCAGCGGAGTGCGCCGGGGCGGCGTTTCACCGGCGTGTTCGGTCAGCCGGATCTCCAGAGCGTCCTCGTCCATTTCGTCTGTCCAGTCGAAGAGGTCTCCGGGCGTCAGAAGGGCGTACCCGGTAAAGAGGGGGGGAGCGGCAGTCTCGGGGTTCTCATCGGACGCCGCAACCGCCGCATCGAAGCGCAGGGGGGTGGTTTCGGAACGGTCATCAAAGGCTTCGATGCCGTCGAAACCCGGAAGGCGGTTGGCGTGCGCGAGCAGAAAGGGGCTGTTCTCGAAGCTCTGCGCCATGCGCCGAACTCGTCCGTAGGGACGACAAGCGTCCTTCACGCTTTGGAAATCCATGGACACGCCCCAGCGTTCGCCGTCGCCCAGGATGTCGCGCAGCCGCTCCGGGCTTTCGGAGAGAACGACGGAAAAGTGGGAAATTCCCCGATGGGCAAGTTGCTCGACGACATGTTCGATCCACGGTCGCCCGATCAGCCGCCGGAGTTCGGGCAGCTCATCGCAGACATGCGATGTGTCCGCAGGCTGGGAACCGGTTGCGATGAGTACAGCGTTCATGATTCGGCAGCCTCGTCTTCCGACAACAGGAGCGTATCCAGTTCGGCGGCGCGAATGGTCGCGAGGATATCCGCCCCGGCGCCGGTGATGTGAAAGGTGTGATTGCGCTGTCTGCAGGCGGATTGGATGCGCACCAGGAAACCGAGCCCCACGCTGTCCATGACCGTGCATAGACTGAGGTCGATGACGCAGTTTCGCTCGGCGAAGCCTGCGGCCAGGGATTCGACGTCCATGGCCGCCACATCCTCGGCTTCGAGCCGTCCGAACAGCTTCACGTCGAGCTGCGAGCCGTGCCGGTCGAGGGCGACGAATCCGCGTTCTTCGGGCCAGCACTCGCGGAGACGGGGCACGACGGCCGCGCCGTTTCGGCAGTGGTAGGGTTCCAGCAGGTCCCAGGCGCGGCTCCAGCGCAGGGACTTCCGCAGGCTCCTGCCGAGGTGGATCAGGTACACCGGCCACCCGGATTCGCGTGCTCGGCGCCAGCTTTCCACCAACGTGCCGGTCCGGGCGGCGTCAAGGGGGCCGAGCCGGTGGCAGTCCAGCACCACCGCGCCGCCGGGCTCGGTTTGAGCCAGGCGGTGCGGCAGGTACTCCTCGCCTCCGGAAAGCCGCTCTTCGGTCAGGTGAAAAACATGAACCGCGCGCGGACCGGAGAAGAAGCTGGTGACGGGCAGCGGCGCGGGGGAGCGTCGGCGGGGGCGCAGCGCCCGACGGAGTCGCGCACCGCGGAATTGAGCCGCGGCGACGCCGGCGCGCAGGCCGACTTTGAGGAAGTCCACCAAGTAGCGCTGGCACAGGCGGCGCGGTTCCTGGAGCAGGCGGTAGAGCCACTCGAAGCCGGAGACGCGCATCCATTCCGGGGCGCGCGACCGCCGCCCCGAGATAAAGTCGAAGGTTCCGCCGATTCCGAGAGCCACGCCGACCCGGAGCCGATGTCGATTGCGGGCGAACCACAATTCCTGCTTTGGGTTGCCGAAGGCGATGAGCAACACGTCCGGATTCGCTTCGTTGATCCCTCGGCAGATACTGTCGTCGTCGGTCAGCGCGGTAGCCAGGGATATCCCCTTGGTGGAGACAAAGGGCGAATCCACCCCCGAAATCTTCAGCTCGGGGTTCTGTCGGCGCAGCTCTTTCGCCGCGGCCTGGGCCGATTCCTCCTGTCCGCCGAACAGGTAGAGGCTGCGGCCCCGCTGCGCGGCTTCGGCGGCCAGCGCCGGCGCCAGATCGGCCCCCGTGACGCGACCGGGCAGGCGGGCGCCCAGGAGCCGGGCGGTCCAGACCAGAGGCATGCCGTCCGCCGTGCTGAGATCGGCGTCGCGGAGGATTCGCACCAGTTCCGGGTTGCGCGGTGTAGAGCCGAACCAGGGCAGGGCGTTTGCCAGAAAATCGGTGTTCACCGTGGTGACCAGGGACGGCGCGTCGCCGCGATTCTCCGGATCGGCATGGCGCAGGATGAAGTCGACGGCCTTTTCGAGGGAGACGGCATCGAGGGGCACGCCGAACAGCCAAAGTCGTTTGCAGTCATTGGTCATGATGGGGAATCCTCTTTTTGGAAGGACCGAATGACTTTCGCCGGCACGCCGGCCGCCAGGCAGTTGGCGGGGATGTCCTTGGTGACCACGCTGCCTGCCCCGATCACCGAGTTGGCGCCGATGGTCACCCCTTTGAGCACGATCACCCGCACCGCCAGCCAGACGTTGTTTTCCAGGATAATAGGTGCGGACTCCGCAGGTTTGGAGCGGTCGGCCACCTGGTGGTAGTCGTTGTCCATCAGGCAGGCGTAGGAAGCGATTTGGCAGCCGTCGCCGATGGTTATGTGCTGGTGGGCGGAAATACTGACCCCGTAGTTAAGGAAGACTCCGTCGCCGATTTCGATGCGCCCGCCCGGCTGCGCGACCAACTCCGTGCGCACGGTCTGATTGAAAAGCAGGAGTCGATCTCCGATGAGTATCTCCCCCCGGTTTATGACGCGGGGACGCCCGTAGGACCGCGGTCGCCGCCCCACGCGCGTGCAGTGGCGCAGACTCCAGCGAGCCAGCAGAAAGTGATAGCCTTTGTCCAGCAGATTCGGCACCTGTGCTCTCCTTGTTCTCCGCTGCGAAACAGCACGCATTATACAAAACCTCGGGTGACAATTCAAGCTCTGGCGGACATGCCTTCAGGTCGATGTGCAGACGGCTTGAATTCGTTGGATGAAATGGTCGATGGTTTTGCCTTC
>CAZSBQ010000011.1:19768-33173 GCA_964604795.1 uncultured Victivallales bacterium
TCGATGTGCAGACGGCTTGAATTCGTTGGATGAAATGGTCGATGGTTTTGCCTTCGATTGCTCGTTGCCGTCCGGCTTGGGCGATGGCGTCGGCCTCCTCCGGGTTCTCGATCAATCGGCGGATGGCGTTTCTGAGTGCGTCGGGATCTTCGGGCGGAACGGTCAGGGCGGTTTCCCCGTCGCGCACGCTGTCCTCGATGCCGGGGGTTTGGGTGACGATGACCGGTTTGCCGACCGCCTGCGCCTCCAGGATCGAGGTGATTCCGGCGGGCGAGTCCACGTTCTGCAAGGGGACTGCAACGGCGCGGCAGTTGCGGTACAGGTTGCGGAGTTCGCAGAAGGAAAGCCCCTTTTTCAGCGTCACATTGGGAGGAATTTCGCGATTGCTCGTCTGATCGGCACGTTTCGACCAGGGGCTTGACGCCACGACGGTTACGGGAATGTCCGTGCCGCGAACCGCCTCGAAGAGGGTGGGATAGTCGCGAAGTTCGCGGCCCACACTGAGAATCCCCTCGCCTCGCTTGGCGTCCTCCGCCGGCGTGTAGAAGTCCGCGTCCACCTGGAAGTCGATGCAGTGCAGGCGGTTCTGCGGTACTCCCAGGTAGTCGCGGGCGAAGGATACCTGTGTTTGCGAGTAGCAGATCATGTGATCGATGCGCCGGAACAGTCCGAAGAGTCGGGCGACGAGTCGCTTTTTCGAAGCGCTGATGCGGTGGGCAATCATGACGTGCGGGGTGCGGCGGCGGAATTTGAGCAGGAAGGCCAGGGGGTACCCCGCGTTTTCGGCGGTGGTGAAATAGAAGCTGCCGCGCCTGCGAAAGGCGTGCCAGGCCAGCGCCGTGCCGCGCCCGCAGAGGCGCTGAAGCAGGCGGGGCACCCATCCAGCGCCGTCCGCCACGTCCGAAAAGGAGAGGATGCGCGCGTTCAGGGCGTTCGCCAGTTCCCGGAAATCCTGGCGCGGGTGTTCGGTCTCGTCGACCAGACGGGCTTCGATGGCGGCGACATCGGCGGTCACGACGAGAAACCGTCGGTCTCGGGTTGTGTCGTCTTTGCTCATCCCAGAATCCTTTCGTAGGCCTGCTTGATGCGCAGGGCGTTGGTTTGGCAGTCGAACTCGGTTTCGGCGCGAGTCCGCGCGTCGGTGCTCATGCGGTCGCGGAGGGAGTCGTTGTTGCGCAGTTCGCGCATGGCTTCGGCGAGTGCGACGAAGTCCATGGGCGGCACGATGCGCGCGCAGTCTCCGGTCACTTCCGGGATTGAACCGGATGCGGTGGCGATGACGGGCAGTCCGGAGGCCAGGGCTTCCGGGAGGACATAGCCGAACTGTTCCAGCCATCCGGGACGCGGCCCGCTGGCCAGCACAAACACGTTGGCCAGATTGTAGACTTCGTGCATGCGCTCGTAGGGGAATTTGGTGATGATCACGCAGTCCTGCAAGCCGAGGCGCGCGATTCGCCGGCGCAGCTCGGCTTCGGCGGGACCGCCGCCGGCGAACAGCAGCTTCATGCGCTTGTCTCCCAGCGTTCGCCGCAGGGAATGGAACGCGTACAGCAGATCGAAGACGCCCTTCTCCCAGCGCAGGGCGGCCACGCTCAGAAACACGAAATCCTCCGCTTCAACACCGAGTGTCTCCGCGAGGTCCGCAGGCCGGGGACGGGGAGCAAAGCGTTCGTGGTCGATCCCGGGCCATTGAACGAGGATTTTCTCGTCGGGCGCCCCCTCGACCCGCAGGCATTCGGCGGCGCGCGGGGTCATGGCCAGCAGCAGGTCCGCTTCGTGCAGAACCTCGTACTTCATCCGCCGTTTGGCCTTGAAGCGCTCGGCCGCGAAGGGGCGGTTCTCCCAGACGGTGACCACCAACTTCGTGCCGTGGCGGCGTTTGGCCTGCAGCGCCTGGTGCGAGAATGCGTTGAAGGTTTCCATGGTGTGCGCGATGTCTTTGTCCGCGAGGGCGTTTGCCAGGCCGAACTGATAGTAGTCCAGGCCGCAGGTCGCCTGCAGAAAAAGGTTAAAGTAGAACGCGGGCTTGCCGCCGAACAGACGCACGGGATCGTCGATGCAGCGCAGGGTCCGCACGGGGACATTGACAATGTCGGTGTCGAAGCGGTTGCTGCGAATTCGGTAGGCCGTAAGATGCACATCCTCCGGCATTCGGTCGAAGGTCTGCATTTCGAATTGCGACAGGTAGGCGCCGCGTATCAGTGCCACGTTCATTGGACCGCCTCTGCGAATGCGGGTGCAACTTCACCGTCCTCCGGAACGTCGCGGACGACGACCGAGCCGGGATGGATTACGGCGCGCGCGCCGATGGACACGCCTTTCAGAATCAGCGACCGGCAGCCGATCACCACTCCGTCGCCGATGGAGACGGGACGGTTGCGGACCGGTTTGTTCCCCACCGCATGCAAATCTGTGTCCATGACCAGAGCGTCGACTCCGAGGTGGCATCCCGCGCCGATGTGAACATCCTGCCAGGCGATGATCTCGACGCCCTCGTCCAGGAAGGTGTTGTCCTCGATGCGCAGCACCCCGCCTTTGTGCGCCCACAGCCGGACGCCGGCGGACAGGAAGACGCGCCCGACGTGCATCTCTCCCGCTTCGTTTTTGAGCCGCGGCGGCGGTCCCCCGGCGCCGAAGGACAGCAGGTCGGGCGTCATTCCCGCCCGGCGCGCGCGGCGTCGACAGCGGCGCAGGAGACTGCCCTTGGCGGTCTGCGGCGCAAACGCGCAGGCGGGCCATTGCGGTGTGCTGTTCATTGCGTGCTCCTGCCTTCGTGGTGATCGGTCGGATCAGTCTGATCAGCCTGATCGGTCTGATCGGTCTGATCTAGTGTTTTTGCGGGTTTTCCGGCGATGATTCGGCCCGGCTCGAAGTGGCCTTGGACGATGCTTCCGGCGGCGACGATGCAGTCGTCTCCCAGTCTTGTGCCTCCGAGGAGGAGGGCTTTGGCGCCGATCCAGCAGCGGTCGCCGATGCTGACGGAGCGGGCTGCGGAGTCCGCAGTCGTGTCCGTGATGAGCACGTCCCAGGAGACCATGCAGCCGGTTCCGATCTCCACGCTTGTTCGGGAGCGGATGCGCGTATCGTGATTGATGAAGCTGCCGTCACCGATGGCGATGCGTCCGCCTTGCCGGCACTGCAGCCGCACGCCGGGGTAGAGCGCGGCGTGGCCGATGTCCACCGCTCCCCCGCCGTTGTTGTCTATTCGGGGGGGCGGCAGGCCGCGCAGCCAGGCGACGGGGCCGCTGCCCGCATTGCGTCGGCCCAGGTATAGTCCGAGGGCGTAGGCGGGCAGGGAATACACGCGGCTGCGGTCGCGCACAACCCGAAGCAGGGCAAGCAGATTTCGCAGGGCGTTAGCCATCGTCGGCAACCTTCTCGATTTCGCGGTTCAGCTTGGCGCCGATCACGCTCCAGTCGAAGTGCTTTTGGACAAAGTCGAGTCCCGCGGTGCGGAGGGAGTCGGCAAAGTCCGAATCGTGCAGCACGCGAACAACGGCATCGGCGAATTCCCGTGGCGTGTCGGCGATGAGCAGTTCCCGCCCGTGGGTTACGGGGATGCCCTCGCTGCCGAGGCTGGTGGAGACGACCGGGGTGCCGGCGGCCAAGGCTTCCACCACTTTGAAGCGGGTGCCTCCGCCCATGCGGAGGGGAACGATGAAGGCGCTTGCCTCGTGCATGTAGGGGCGCACGTCCTCGACGAAGCCGGTGACCGCCACGTTGTCGGAGGCGTACTGCGTCACTTCCCCGGTGGGTTTCCCGCCGACGAAAAACACGCGCAGATCGGGAATCCGGTCCGCGAGGAGCGGATGAATGTCCCGCATGTAGAAATGAGCCGCGTCCTCGTTGGGGAAGTAGTGCATGGCGCCGACGAAGACGAGGGTGTTGGGTTTGGCCGGGCGCCCCGGATTGCGGAAGAATTCGGTGTCGACCCCGTTTTCGATGACGGCGGTTTTCAGACCGGGCACGAGTTCGGTCATGAGATCGACGTCCCGCTTGGAGGTGGCGATGGTGAGGGCGGAGGCGCGGAGTGCGCGAAGTTCTTCGCTCCGATACTTGGCGGCTTCGATGCTGTTGTAGAGCTTGCGGATGCCGGAGGAGCGTTTGGCCATGCGGCGGATGAGGTCGAATTCCACGTTGTGCTGGTCGACGACGAGGGGGACGTCGGGGGGGATGGCCAGGCTGGCCATCTGGGAGAACTCGGCGAGAACCAGGTCCACGTCGTAATCCGCCAGCGCCTGCCGCAAGGCCTTGGCCATCGCCGGCGTATGGTGCACCCGGTGCTGGAAGGAGCGGGGCGACAGCAGGGATGCGAACTGCGCAATCCGCTTGTCGGAGGCGGAGGCGTCAATCACGCGGACGGACTCGCAGAGCGACTCAAGCTCGCCGGTGTCGGGCGGGTTGCCGGGGGCGTTCAGCGTGACCAGATGAAGGGTGTGCCGCCGGCTCAACTGGCGAATCAGGTGATACATCCGTACCGAGCCGCCGAAGCTCGGCGGGTAGGGAATGCAGGGTGTGAGCAGCAGGATTGTCACGATGAACTCCGAGTTTGGGGTGATGGGACGGCCCCTTCGAGGAGCGCTTCAACGGCCCTGGTTTGGCGTTCGACGGTGAAGCGCTCGAGAATGGTCCGGCGGGCGGCGGCGCCGATCTGTTCGCGCTCGGCGCTCGGCAGATCGAGAGCGTGCTCCAGAACGCGGGTGAGTTCCTCCGCGTCCCTGGGCGGGAAGAGAAAGCCGTTCGTGCCGTTTTCGATGATTTCGGGGATGCCCCCGGCCTTGGTGCCGATGACGAGGCGCGCACAGGCCATGGGCTCGATCACCACCATGCCGAAGGCCTCCTCCCAGGCGGGATCGACCACGATGTCGAGTCCGTTGCAGATGTTGACCATGTCGGAGCGGTATCCCAGAAAGGTGACGGCGTCCTTGATGCCGAGCGAGGCGGTCTGCTCGCGCAGCTCGTCGCCGTAGGAGCGGTTGTTGCTGTAGATTCTGTCGTCGCCGACGATAACCGCATGGAGGCTGCCGGGGCGCTTGTCGAGCAGGCGGGCGATGGCGGTCAGCAGGGTGGGGTGCCCCTTCTCCGGGGCCAGCCGGGTGGTGACTCCGACCAGCGCGCACTCCGGGGGGAGGCCGAGTTCGGCCCGCAGCGTCGAGGTCGACGCAGGCTGGAACTCGTCGGGATCGAGGCCGTTGTGAACGACGTGAATGCGCTCCATGCCGGCGCCCGCGTTGCGCAGGAAGTCCTCCTTCATGGCCGTCGAGTTGGCAAGCAGCAGAGTTGCTTTGCGGAGAGCGCGGCGGTTGAGTTTGTAGTCGACGTGGACATTGTGGATGTGATACGCGAAGGGACGAGCGCTCAGCGCGGCGACGACCTGGGTGATGAGGACGGAGCGTTTCTTGTCGGAGCTGTAGATGATGTCGACTCCCTGTCGGCGGCAGTGCATGGCCAGGGCGAGCGCCGTGCGCAGGAACGCGCCGAAGCCGGCGAGGTTGCGGGCCGGAGAGCGCAAACCCGAGCACTGTTCGACGCTCTTGGTGCCGAAATCGACGGGCAGGCACTGCACGCGCGCGCCGTCCGCAAACTCGCGGTGCAGGGGACCGCCCCTCTGGCAGGCCAGCGAGACGCGAAACCGCGCGGTGTCGAAGGTGCGCAGCAGGTGCGAATGGACCCGCACGACCCCGCCAACGGCATCGTTGGTGTCGATGAAGAGGATGTGGCTGCGCCGATTATGCATGGTCCAGGACATCGCGGATCTTTACGCCCAGTTCCTTCCAGGAAAACGGCTTTTGGAGAAAGGCGACACCCTCGTCGAGGATGCCGCGCGGAGCAATCGTGTCGTAGGTGTACCCGGACATGAACAAGCACTTGAGGCCGGGATGGCGTTCGGCAAGTCGGTCCGCCGTCTCTCGTCCGTCAATGCCGGGCAGGACGACATCGGAAATGAGCAGGTCCGGCGGGTTCGCCTGCTGCGCGGCGATGTCCAGCGCCTCTTCGCCGGTCGCCGCCGTCCGGACGGTGTAGCCGAGCATGCCGAGGAAGCGTCCCAGGGAGTGGCGGATCGCGTCCTCGTCCTCGACGAGCAGGATGGATTCGGTGCCTTTCGGGGTCTGGTCCGCGGCTGATTCGCCACTGGTTGTGGCCTGCTGGTTCCTGCAGCGCGGGAGATGGATGGTGAACGTGGCGCCGGCGCCGAGTTGGCTGCGGGCGTCGATGTAGCCCTTGTTTTGCTTGACAATGCCGTACACTGTGGCCAGTCCCAAGCCGCTGCCGTCGCCGACCTGTTTGGTGGTGAAAAACGGTTCGTAGATGTGCTTCAGGGTCTCCTCGCTCATCCCCCGTCCGTTGTCGGCGACTGAAATGGCGACGTATTTTCCAGGCTGTGCGCCGGGGTGGGTGGCGCAGAACGCCTCGTCAAGATTGACGTTCGCTGTGCTAATGGTGATCTGTCCGGCACCCTCGATGGCGTCGCGCGCGTTGACGCAGAGATTGGCCAGGAGTTGATCGATCTGTCGGGGATCAATTCGAACGGGCCCGAGGTTTGCCGCCGGCTGCCAGACGAGCGAGATGTTTTCGCCGAGCAGGCGGCGGAGCATTTCGATCATGCCGGAGATGATGGTGTTCAAATTCACCAGGCGAGGGGTAATCATTTGCTTGCGTGCAAAGCCCAATAGGCGGCGCACCATCTCTGCGCTGCCCCGGCACTGTCGCTCGATGTCGTCGAGCCATTGGCGGACGGGGTGGTCGATTTCCAGATCCTCCCGGCACAGGTCCAGATAACCCATGACGCCCATCAGCATGTTGTTGAAATCGTGGGCGATCCCTCCGGCCAGCTGCCCGACGGCTTCCATCTTCTGCGCCTGCCGGAGACGCTGCTCCAACTGCATGCGGCTAGTCATGTCCTCAGTTGTGATAACCGCGCCGGCGGGGGTCTCGGGCGGGAAGGGGGCAATGATCACGGACAACACCTGGTTGTCGTAGCGAAGTTCCGGGAAAAAGCGGGACTTGCCGTCGCTGAGGCAGAGCATCAATTCTTCGCGCATATTCTTTTCATGACACCCGGCGTAGTCGACATACATGCGGTCGCCCTTGCGTGGGGAGCGGTTGCGCGCCTTCTCGCATGCGCGGTTCCACTGAAGAATGCGGCCCTGGGAATCGACGGCGATGGTTTCGACGGGGTTGTAGTCGAACAGAGCGGCGTTGAAGGCTTCCCGCTGCCGGACCTCCTGGGTGCGTTCCTCAAGCAGTTCCTCGGCCCGCAGGAGTGCCCGTTCCCGGCAACTGCGGCCAGAAAGTTCGATCAGATAGGAGGGCTCGAAGGGTTTTTTCACGTAGGCGGATGCGCCGGCCTTCATCCATTTGGCGGCCAAGTCGGGGTTTGCGTCGCCGGTTATCATGACGACGGCGCACTCGGGGCGTTCGCGGCGGAACTGTTCGAGCAGGATGTCCGCCGTTACGTCCGGCAGATGGTAGTCGAGAATGACAAGCTGCCACGTGTCGGCGGCGAACGCGTCCCGGGCGCTGCGCCCGTCGGAAGCGATCTTGGCCTCGTATCCGTTCTGCTCGAAGCATTTGCGCAGGGCAAATGCCTGCGGTTCGTCATCCTCGACGATCAGCACACGGGGTTGCGAGGGGAGGAGGTCGCCGCGCAGCAGGGCCTCTGCCGTTTTCAGAAACTGAGCGGGATCTATGGGTTGCGGCAGGAAGGCGTTCGCCCCCACTCCGGCCGTGATGCTGGCCGGTTCCTCGCCGGAAAACGTTGCGGAGACAACAAGAATCGGGGTGTCGTTGAACCGTTTGTATTCTTTCGAGCGCAACAAACGGCAAAGCCGCCAGCCGTCGATTCCCGGCATATACAGGTCCACCACGATCAGGTCCGGTTGCAATTCTGCCGAGAGATCCTCCAGCGCGGCCTCGCCACCGTCGAATTCATGGACGGTCATTCTCCCTTTTTTGCGCAACAGGCTGCTGAGTATTTTTCGTTGCGTAGCGTCGTCGTTGATGACTGCGGCAACGGGATTGGATTTGCTCTCTTTACACACAATATGGCTCTCCACTGCTCCGGTGCTCCACGCACGGGTGAATCGGGGTCAGTCTCGTTGGTTGGGGTGCAGGTGCTTCTCCATGGCTTCTACCGCTTCTTTGACGGCACTGCGCAGGGCTTGCATGGACTTGTCCGCAGCGTCCTGGTCACCGCTTTTGGCCGCCTTCTCCAGTTCGTAGGCCGAGTGATGCAGCGGGAATGCCGCCATGTTGCCCGCCGTGCCCTTGAGGGTGTGGGCCTGCCGTGCCGCGCGCTCCAGCTCGCCTGCGCTCAGATGCTCTTCGAGCGCCTGCACTTGCGCGGGCGTGTCCTCGATGAAATCCTGGATGACCTCGGCGAAAAGCGAGGGATCATCCATGGTGCGTTCAGCCAGGACGTCAGCATCGAAGACGGGTGCTTTCTCCCTGGTTGTTTCCTCCGTTTTCGGCGCGGAGGAGGACGGTTCTCGGGGAGGTGAAAGGTCGGCGTCTGAGTTGGTCGATGTTTGTGCAAGCCACTTGGCGAGCACTTCCGCGAGCACAGCTGCGCGTATGGGTTTGGTAACATAGTCGTCCATGCCCGCAGCGATGCAACGCTCGTGGTCTCCTGCCATCGCGTACGCTGTGATTGCGATGATCGGGAGGCGGGCAGGGGGCGTGTGCGATGTGGGGACTTGCTTGCCGTGCTCCGCCGCGGCTTTGGCTTGTTCGCGCCTGCGGATTTCGCGTGTCGCCTCCAGACCATCCATTTCGGGCATCTGCAGGTCCATCAACACCAAGTCATACGGGTGCGACTCAAGCGCATCCAAGGCCTCCTTCCCGTTGCCCACCGTGTCAATCCGCAGGCCCAGCTTGCGGACAATGCCAACAGCGACCTTCTGGTTGATGGTGTTGTCTTCGGCAAGCAGGAGACGGGCGTGAGCCTGCTGGAAAGGCTGTGGAAAATGGAACGGCTGACCGGGCATCCGTTCCGCTGGGCCGCCCCGCGCGTCGGCATCGCCGGAGGGGGTTGACGTACCCTGGCTACCGGTGGTGTTTCCGATCCCAGCGTGCGGATTCGAGGGCGGCGGGCCGCTCGGTTCTTTGTCGCGGGATAACGGATTGTCTCGGGGGGGGATCATAGTTTGAGGCGACTCATAGTTCCGGTGTGACAGCGGATTCCGCTTGGTCCAGGCCAAGCTCTCTCCAGGAAGTTTTTCTGCCCCCGCCGACCTTGCGTCGGTGGAGCAGGAGATTGATCTCCAGTGTATTGCGGAATAATCCACTCATCCCCCCCGCAGGTACCGCGCCGGGGAGGGAGGTGGTCTTGTCGGGTCCGGCGAGCAGAGAATCTGCGCTCCACCGACGCAAGGTCGGCGGGGGCGTATAAACTCAAAGCCATGCCCGAACCCATTCTGGACTGAAGCCCGCTATTCCGCCTTTCTCAACCAATTTTTCATTCGCTGTTCTACGATTTCATACGCCGATTTCAAGTCCGACAATTGCGATTTTTTCGAATTCATTTTGCTTGTTTTGGCTGCCTGCTCCATGTCGAGGGCGATTTCGGAAAGGGTTTGTGCCGCCACGCTGGACGCGGCCCCTTTGATGCTGTGGACCAACCGCGCCGCAGTCTCCGCATCGCCGGCTTCCAGGGCGTGTTCCACATTCTGAAGCTGCGCCGGGATGTCGTCAAGAAAGCTCTCCACGAACATGCGCGCCAGCTCGGGGTCCTCAAGGGCGCGCTGCATCAGTTCCTTCGGGTCGAAGACAGAGCGGTCCGGCGCTTCCTCGTTCGCTTGCTGAGACGAGTCGGCCGAGGGAGTGGACGGTTGCAGCCAGGAGTCCAATGCTGCGGACAGGCCCTTGGGATCCACGGGTTTGGACACGTAGTCGTTCATCCCGGCTGCAAGGCATTTTTCCCTGTCGCCTTTCATCGCGTGGGCGGTCATGGCGATGATGGGGACGTGGGGGGACGTCGCGCATTCGTCGGTTCGTTTGCGGATTTCGCGCGTCGCCTCGTATCCATCCTTTTCCGGCATCTGGCAGTCCATTAGAACCAGGTCGTAGGGCACGTTGCGCGTGGCTTCAAGCGCCTCGTTGCCGTCGGCGGCCACGTCGGCGGTGTAGCCCAGTCGCTGAAGAACTCCAAGCGCGACTTTCTGATTGGTGGTGTTGTCTTCGACGACGAGAATCCGGCGGTTTCGAGGTCGCTGTTCAGGGAGTGTGTGTAGGGTGACCATGCGCGCGCTTTGTCCGTCGTTTCCGCTGGGGTTTTCCGCTTCATTCAGCACCGTGACAAGCGAGTCATAGAGTTTGGATTGCCGCACGGGTTTGGTGAGATACGCTGCGAATCCCAGCTCCCGCAGGCGGGGCACGTCGCCGCGCAGTCCGGCCGAGGTGGCCATGACCAGGAGGACGGTGTCGCGCAGTCTCGGATCCTGCTTGATCTGTCGACCCAGCGTCTCGCCGTTGGTTTCGGGCATGACCATGTCGAGAATCGCGATGCGGAAGGGATCATCGTCGTCGAGCGCCTGATGGAGCGTGGCGAGGGCCTGCCCGGCACTGGACACCTCGGCGTGGCGACAATGCCACGACTCCAGCAGGATTGAAAGCAGGCGACGGTTCGTGGGGTTGTCGTCGACCACGAGGATGCGCTGGTCCTGCAAGCTCGGCGTTTCGGCGTATTGGCGGGGAGACTGCCGGGATTCGGGCGGAACGTTGAAATCGGCGGTAAACCGAAAGGTCGTCCCAGGACCGCCTTTCGTCCGGCCCGGCTCGGACGCCTCGTCGTCGGCCGCGGCTTCGTCGCATTTTTCGTCGGGGGAGACAGCCGGACTGACTACGCTGATTTCTCCATTCATCATTTCCACCAGCCGCTTGGAGATGGCCAACCCCAATCCTGTGCCTCCGTGCTTGCGGGCGGTTCCGCTGTCCACCTGGGAAAAATCCTCGAAAATGGAGTCGAGCTGGTCTTCGGGGATTCCCGGTCCCGTGTCGCTGATCGTGAAGCAAAGGGTGACCCGGTCGGACGGTCCGCGTTCCGCCACTTGGGCGTATATGCTGATTTCGCCTGCATCGGTGAATTTGACCGCATTGCCGAGGATGTTGGTGAGCACCTGGCGCAATCGGCCCGCATCGCCGATGATTCTGGCGGGGACGTCGGGCGCGATGCCGCACAGATACTCGACCCCCTTTTCATGGGCTTTGAACGCGAGCAGGTCGTTCATGTCCTCGATCATGGTGCGGGGATCGAAATCCTCCTCTTCCAGCGTCAGTTTGCCCGCTTCGATCTTGGAGAAATCGAGAATGTCGTTGACGACGGTCAGGAGGGCGTCGCTGCTGTTGCGCACCGTTTCGGCGTATTCCCGCTGCCGCTCGTCCAGGTCGGTGTCCAGCAGCAGCCCGGTCATGCCGATCACGCCGTTCATGGGCGTGCGGATTTCATGGCTCATGTTGGCGACGAATTCGCTCTTGGCGCGCGTGGCGGCCTCCGCGGCCTGCTTGGCCTGCATCAGGGCGTCCGCCTTCTCCTCAAGCTCGCGATTGAGGGCGAGGATGCCGCGGTTGGTTTCGGCCAGTTCGGCGTTCACCGCGTCCAGCTCGGCATTCTTCGCACGCAGTTCCTCGAGAACGTCGAGCAGCTGCTGGTGCTGCGTGCGGATCGTTTCGGCGACGTCGGCGTCGAGCGACTGGCTGGATGACTGGAAGACCTCCCGCAGTTCCCGGAGGGAGGAGTCGGACAGCTCGACACGGCGCGCGAACATCTTCGTGGCCGTGACGCGGGTGCCCCCGGCATCCCCGCTTTCCACGCGCAAGTCGTCCATCAGGTTGCGCGATCCCACCAAGCCGATCCCCAGCCCCTTGCGGCTTTCCTGCCCGCCCGACAGCGCGGCGTCCAAGTCCCGGATGCCCGGCCCGCGGTCCGCGAAAACCATGGTCAGCCCTGTCGCGTGCTTGCCCGCAGCATCGGTGCGCAGAAAAAAGGTGACGCAGCCGCCGCGGCCATGTTCGATGACGTTGCGGGAAAGCTCCGAAAGAGTCGTGGCGATGCGCACGCCGTCGATGCCGGGCACGTGCAGGGTTTCCGACAGGGCCGTGCCCGTGTTGCGCGCGCGGACAATGTCCGTGTCGAACTGGAGGGGCAGTTCCCCCAGTTCAATCTCGTTTGCGGATTCCGATGACGGTTGCATCATCCGTCTCCCTGCTGAACTCTTTGATGATTGTTTCGGCCATCAGATCGGGGTGGCCGGTCCGAATCTCCGCGGGCAGTCCGCCGCGCCATGCACCGCGAATCCCGTCCGAGCACAGTACAACGGTCCCGCCGTCCGTCCACGGGTACTCAAAGGGACGCAGGGTCCGCATGTTGTGCCCGACGATCCCGCCGACCGAAACCATCTGCGTGGACTCCTCGCCCATCAGCACGACCGCCTCGATATTGCCGACGCCCAGAAACTGCAGTGTGCCGGCGTCGGGATCCATCGCCACGGCGCCGGCCACCGCGCCGCGGGTGCGGCGCAGACGCAAATGCATGCCCTCGAACAAGACGGGCAGGTCCATGCTGCTGTGCTCCTCGATATACTGTTGCGCCGCGAGGGAAGCCTCGTGTGCGCTCGGTCCGTGTCCGAGCCCGTCGATGACCGCCGCCAGGACGCGCCGGCGGCCCGGAAACCGAATCACGTAGGCATCTCCGTTCACGGAGAAGCCGGGGCAGGGGCGGGAGCGCGCTCCGACTTCCACCGGGATGGGGGAAGCGTCGGCGTTTCGCGCCTCGCTCCTCGGCGCCGTCCCGTCCGCAAGCCATTTTCGACACAGTATCTCCACGCCGTGACCCGACGCCGGCGTCGCGATGTCCACCGAGTCCGCCATGCGGGCCACGGCGCCGAGGCCGATGCCCAGCGATCCCCGCGTGGAAAACCCGTCGGCGAAGGCCGTTTCACGCTCCACGCCGGGGCCGCTGTCCGAACAGGCGATTTCGATGCCCGCGCGGTCCCGCTCGCCGTTCAATCGTCCGATTCGAAATTCGCCTCGTCCTCCGCCGTGGCGCAGGACGTTCTCCGCCAGCTCGGTTGCCAGGATTGCCACTTCACCGACACCGGTATCGCTGAATTTAAGCGTTGCCGCCAGGTGGGACGCGCGGCGTCGGCAGACGGCGACGTCGGCGGCTTCCGCAATGGAGATGGTCTCCTGCTCGTTTGTTTGGCCTGTTTCGGCGTTCATGGAATGGTCTTCAGCAACTGCACCGTTGTTCCTGCACCCGGCACGGATTCAATGTTCATCAGGTCCACCAGGCGTTTTGCGCCGGGCAGTCCCGAGCCCAGACTCTTGACCGTGCTGTACCCGTCGCCCATCGCCAGCTCGATGTCCTCAATGCCCGGCCCCTCGTCGGTGCAGGTGACCAGCAGGG
>CAZSBQ010000012.1:0-32950 GCA_964604795.1 uncultured Victivallales bacterium
GCCTGGCAAAGCGAGACAATGACGATACACAAGGCGACGACCGCTTCGAGGCCGTCGCTAACGCGTCTGTCGATGGACTGCTGGTGATCGATGGCGACGGCATTGTGCAGTTCGCCAATCCCTCGGCAAAGGCCATGTTCGCAGGGCAAACCGAGGATATCGTAGGCTTCCATTTCGGCACGCCGGCAGTCAGTGAGCCCACCGAACTCCAACTCCCGGGTGACGGCGAGATCCGGTATGTGGAGATGCGGGCCTCCGAGTTTTCCTGGGATGGACGGGAGGCAACCCTGGCCAGCCTGCGCGACATCACCAACCGTAAGGAAGTCGAGGAGGAAATCAAGAGATTCAAGACTATTTCCGACAATGCGGTTTACGGCAAGGCGATCGCCGATCTTCAAGGCAATCTGCTGTATGTAAACCGGTTCTTTGCCGAGATGCATGGATACGAGCCGGAGCAACTGATTGGAAAACATCTATCCCTGTTTCACAGCGAAGAGCAAATGCGAACGGAGAACCGTCGCATTGCCTCCCTGATGCGGGAGGGGCATTTCGCCCCTACTACCGTCTGGCATCGCCACAAAGATGGTACGGAATTCCCCATGCTGATGAGCGGCGTCCTGATCAAGGACGATTACGGCAACCCCCAATGCATCGCTGCCTCGGCCATCGATATGACCGCCCAACACCAGGCGGTAGCGAGGCTCGCCGAGAGCGAAAAGCTGCTGTCCCGGTCACAGGAAATCGCCCATATCGGAAGCTGGAAGCTGGACTTGACCACCAAATGTTTGACCTGGTCGGACGAGGTCTACCGCATTTTCGGCTGCGAACCGCATGAGTTTGCTCCCACCTATGAAGCCTTTCTTGATTTCGTCCACCCGGACGACCGGGTCGCGGTGGATGAGGCGTATTCCCGTTCGCAGCGGGAAGGAAACGACAGCTATGAGATTGAGCACCGAATCGTACGGCAAAACTCAGATGAAGTACGGTATGTCCATGAGCGCTGTGTTCACGAGCGCGATGAGTCGGGTGCCATCATCCGATCTACCGGCATGGTGCAGGACATCACCGAGCGCAAGCAGGCTGAAAACTATCGCGAGATGGGGAAGGAGATCCTGCAGATTCTCAATGAGCCGGGCGATCCGCAGGAATCCATCCCGCTCGTCCTCGACGCACTGAAGACACGAACCGGTTTTGATGCTGTGGGCCTGCGCCTGCAGGATGGCGAGGATTTTCCCTATTTTGCTCAGGACGGTTTCCCTGCGGATTTTCTGGAGACCGAAAACACGCTGGTCGAACGCGACAAGGATGGCGGCGTATGCCGGGACAAGGACGGCAATGTCTGTCTGGAATGCACCTGCGGCCTGGTACTATCCGGCAAGACCGACCCTTCCAATCCGCTCTTCACCCCAGGCGGAAGCTGTTGGACCAACGATTCCTTCCCCCTGCTCGACCTGCCGGCCGATCAGGATCCCCGGCTGCATCCGCGCAACAACTGCATCCATCAGGGCTATGCCTCCGTGGCCTTGATCCCGATGACGTATTCACGGAAGACCTGTGTCGGCCATGACTTTAAATCTATGGCCCGGGTGCCGATTCGGGTCAACGACCGGATTGTGGGGCTGATCCAGCTCAACGATAAGCGCAAAGGCCGCTTCACCCCAGAAATGATTGAAATTCTGGAAAGCGTCGCTGCGCATATCGGATCGATGCTGATGCGCTCGCGGGCCGAGGAAGAGCTCAGCAAAAGCGAAGAAAACCTGCGCATCACGCTCAATTCCATCGGCGATGGCGTTATCTCGACCGATGTGGCTGGACGGGTCGTCTCCATGAATCCGGTGGCGGAAGCGCTGACCGGATGGACCATGGATGAGGCCGCAGGACAATCGCTCGACCAGGTCTTCCAGATTATCAACGAGCAGTCTCGCCAGACGGTCAAGAGTCCCGTCGACAATGTGCTGCAAACCGGCCAGATTGTCGGGCTGGCCAATCATACCCTGCTGATTGCTAAAGACGGTCGGGAGACTCCGATTGCCGACAGCGGTGCACCGATTAAAAATGCGGCCGGCGAAACCTCCGGCGTGGTGCTCGTCTACCGTGATCAGACTCAGGAGCGGGAGTCGCGCCGTGCGCTGGAAGAAAGTCAGCAGCGGCTTGAGAGTATGTTCCGTGCCGCGCCCGCCGGTATTGGACTGGTTCGGGAACGGGTCATCATGGAAGCGAATGAACATCTCTATCAAATGACCGGATACGGCGCGGACGAACTGATCGGCCAGAACGCCCGGATGCTCTATCCGTCGCAGAAAGAATATGAGTATGTTGGAGACGAAAAATACCGGCAAATTGACGAAACCGGAACTGGAAGCGTCGAAACAGTATGGCAACGCAAGGACGGAGCCCGGATTAATGTGCGGCTCAGTTCCGCGCCGCTTGACCCAGTAGATTTAAAAAAAGGGGTTACTTTCACCGCGCTGGATATCACCGAGCGCAAGCAGGCGGAAGAGGCCCTGCGCAAGAACGAGAAGAAATACAGGAGTTTAGTTGAAGGACTGAACGACGCAGTCTATCGCATGAAACTTCCTGAGGGACGATACGAATACTTCAGCTCTTCAGCAGAAGATGTATTCGGATATCCCTGCGAAGAGTTTCTCAATAATCCGTTTTTCATTCAGAAAATTATACACCCTGACTATGCCGGTTATTTTGAAGACAAATGGAAGGAATTATTAGACGGAAACGTACAGGAGAACTACGAGTACAAAATAATTGATCCAGAAGGGAATGAACGCTGGATAGTGCAGTCCAACAAGGCGACATTCGATGATTCAGGGAGAATTACGGGGATAGAGGGTTTGTGTCGGAATATCACCGAACGCAAGAAGGACGAGAAGTTGTTGATCGAAAGTGAGGCTTTGTTCCGAGGAATGTTCAAGAAACACAACGCTGTGATGTTGCTCGTTGACCCCAACACAGGCCGGATCGTTGACGCCAATCAAGCCGCTGCTCAATATTATGGTTACCCGCTGGAAGATTTGATGCAGACGAGAATCCAGCAAATAAACACTTTGTCACCGGCAGAAACTGATAAAAAAATGGGCCGTGCACTTGACGGGCAGGTCAACATCTTTGAGTTCCAACATTTGCTGGCAAATGGGCAGATTCGTGATGTTGAGGTTCACTCTACTTCCCTGACAATACAGAATCAAACATTGCTTTTTTCGATTATCCACGACATCTCCGAGCGCAAGCGGTCGGAAAAGGCCTTGCGCGAGAGCGAGGAGCTTCTGTCCCTGTCGCAGGGAATCGCCCATACCGGAAGCTGGAAACTGGACTTGACCACCAATCGGTTGACCTGGTCGGACGAGGTTTATCGCATTTTCGGCTGCAAACCGCAGGAGTTCGCTCCCACTTATGAAGCCTTTCTTGATTTCGTCCACCCGGACGACCGGGCCGCGGTGGATGAGGCGTATTCCCGTTCGCAGCGGGAAGGAAACGACAGCTATGAGATTGAGCACCGGATTGTGCGGCGGAATTCTGGTGAAGTCCGGCATGTCTATGAACATTGTGTTCACGAACGCGATGGCGCAGACACCATTATCCAATCGACCGGCATGGTGCAGGACATCACCGAGCGCAAGCTGTCTGAAACCTACCGCGAGATGGGGCGGGAGATCCTGCAGATTCTCAACGAGCCGGGCGACCTGCAGGAGTCCATCCCGCGCGTCCTCGATGCATTGAAGACTCGGATCGGAGCCGATGCTGTGGGCCTGCGCCTGCAGGGGGGCGAGGATTTTCCCTATTTCGCTCAGGACGGTTTCCCTGCGGATTTTCTGCAGACCGAAAATACGCTGGTCGAACGCGACAAGGATGGCGGCGTGTGCCGGGACAAGGACGGCAAGGTCTGTCTGGAATGCACCTGCGGCCTGGTACTATCCGGAAAGACCGACCCTACAAACCCGCTTTTCACCCCAGGCGGAAGCTGTTGGACCAACAACTCGTTCCCCTTGCTCGACCTGCCGGCCGATCAGGATCCGCGGCTGCATGCGCGCAATAACTGCATCCATCAGGGCTATGCCTCCGTGGCCTTGATACCGGTGCGAACCAAGGACCGGATTGTGGGGCTGATCCAGCTCAACGATAAGCGCAAAGGCCGGTTCACTCCCGAAACGATTGAAATTCTTGAAGGCATCGCTGCGCATATCGGATCGGCTCTGATGCGCAAGCAGGCGGAACGTGAATTGCGTCGTCTGTCCATTGCGATTGAGCAGTCGCCGGAAACCGTGGTGATTACCGATACCGAAGCAACCATTCAATATGCGAACCCGGCCTTCGAAACGACAACCGGCTATACGTGTGAAGAGGCCATTGGCCAGAATCCCCGCATCCTGAAGAGCGGACAACAAGATGCCAAATTTTACACGGCCATGTGGAACACCCTGCTGGATGGGCGGGTGTGGGAAGGCCGGATGGTCAACAAACGCAAGGACGGCTCGCTTTATACCGAAGAGGCGTCGATAGCTCCGGTCAAAGACAGCAACGGAACGATCACCAACTATGTCGGCGTCAAACGCGATATAACCGCCGAGCTGGAGCGCGAGGACATGTTCCAGCAGGCACAGAAGATGGAATCAGTCGGGCGCTTGGCTGGCGGGGTCGCCCACGATTTCAATAACATGCTCATGGGCATTATGGGCTACGCGGACATGTGCCGGGACGAAGTCGGCGAGGACCACCCGGTTCGTGAATGGATTGACGAAATCAAGCACGGAGCGGAGCGTTCGGCCGACCTGACGCGACAGTTGCTCGCCTTCGCCCGCAAGCAGACCATCGCGCCCAAGATCGTCGATGTAAATGACATCATTTCCACCATGCTCAAGATGACCCGCCGGCTCATCGGCGAGGACATTGACTTGTCGTGGCAGCCCGGCGCGAACCTGCGTCCGGTCAAGATCGATCCTGGACAAATCGATCAGGTACTCGCCAATCTCTGCGTCAACGCGCGCGACGCCATCGGCGGTGCCGGCAAGGTTACCATCGAGACCGAAAACGTGGAGATCGACGCGGACTACTGCGCCGATTACGTCGAGGCGAGTCCCGGCCACTATGCGATGCTGGCTGTCAGCGACGACGGCTGCGGCATGGACAAGGAGACGTTGACACAGGTATTCGATCCGTTCTTCACGACTAAGAGTGTTGGCGAGGGCACGGGGCTCGGGCTGGCCACGGTCTATGGTATCGTGCGCCAGAACAACGGCTTCGTCAATGTCTACAGTGAACCGGGCAAAGGCACCACCTTCCGCGTCTATCTGCCGGTTTGCGCCGAGGAAGCGGCGCAGGGCCACAAGACAGATGCAAACACTGCCATGGCATCTTTCGCCGCCACCGAGACGATACTGGTCGTCGAAGACGAACCGGCCATCCGCAGGACTCTCCAACGCCACCTCGACAAGCTTGGCTACACTGCCATCTCTGCCGACGCACCGGACGAGGCGCTGCGCCTGGCCGCCGAGCAAGGCGACACTATCGACCTGCTGATCACAGACGTGGTCATGCCCGGCATGAGCGGACGCGACTTGGCCAAGAAACTAGCAGCCGATCATCCAGGCATGAAAATACTCTACATATCCGGCTACACCGCCAACATCCTCGCCCACCGCGGCGTTCTCGAAAACAACGTCGAGTTTCTGTCGAAACCCTTCGGCCGCGACGACCTCGCCCACAAGGTGCGCGAAATGTTGGACTGAGGCGGATGATGTCACCCCTGTGCCGGTTATGGTGTTTTCGATTCCTGAATGCCGGCTCTCTGGTTCAGAACTCTTGATCTCTTGATACCGTTTGAGCTCGAACGGTGTTGCAGTTGCGGAAAATGGAGGTGGTACAATTGTTGTGGTCCGCTTGGTTCTCGGGCCAACGGCCCGGCCTATTTTCAGTACCCTGAGTGAGCCTGCGAACGACCGCGCGCCAGCGGGGTCCGCGAGCGCTGACAAGCGCGTAGGGTCCGCGACCCTGGGGTAAAAGCAAGCAAGAGGTTGCGGGCTGAAAGTCCGCTCCAAAATTACTCTGCCGCAACGATGTCCATTGGAGCGGGCCTTCAGCCCGCAATTGCGGGTGTACCTTCTACCCAGGGCTGCGAGCCCTGGGCTGAGACTGGGCCGGGCCTTCAGCCCGAAGGCAATTCGGTATCACCTACTCTTCCGCGAGATCAAGAGTTCTGTGGTTACTCGAAATCTCGAGTTCGTGCCTGGAATTGGCCGGCGGTGACGCCCGTGCTTTTCCTGAACACGCGCATAAAGTAGAAAACGTCCGGATAGCCCACCTGGGCGGCGACCTGCTTGATGGGGACCCCCTCCAAAAGCAGGCGTTTGGCTTCCGCGATGCGCATCATCTTAAGGTATTCCGTGGGACTGCGCCCGGTATAATTGCGAAAGCATTGGCGGAAATGCGACACGCTCATGTGGAAGCGGGCAGCAATGTCGCGGACCCGCAGCGGTTCGGCGTAGTGATCGTGCAGCCAGGTGGTGGCTCGCCTCATCAGGGGGTGATCCAACGGTACGCGTTTGGCCGCCTGTGCGGCGGCGAATGTTGTCTGAACCATGGCCAGCGCCAGGGTTTTGCGCTGCACCGCCGCGGCCGGGGATTCATCGTGCATGAGGGGGACGAGGCGGGAATAGGCGGAGAGCACCGCGGCGTTCGGCTCGGGAAAGACGGGCTTGTCGCGCGGCAGCAATCCGAGCCTGTCAAGCGTGGCGCCCTCCGGACCGTTCCAAGTGATCCAGCAGGTAGTCCATTGCCCGTGAGGGTAGTACAGGCACGGCGTATCCGGGAAAACCAGCATGCAGTCGCCGGTGCTGACAGGGGTGATCCCGCTTGATTCGGAAAGGTGAACACCGTTGCCTGCGAGCACGCAGACATGCGCGTACTGGCCCAAAATGCGCAACTGCCGCGGTCGTTCCCGACTCGTCGACCGGCCCACGCGGTCGACCCACAGTTGCAGACGCTCTTCCGCCGCCGAGGGGACGCGAAACCTCTCTTCGCGGTGGATGCCGATCTCATTTTCCGTTGATATGTCCATAATCGATCATCACCTGTCCATTTACAATCGCGAACATTGGGATACTTTACGCCCTTTCCGACCAACTGCCATCGGAAACGATTGGACTTGGACGGATTCAAACAGAAGCGATGAGACGAAGTTGATCGTTGCATAATTCGAGCCCGCAAAAAAAGAGCACGAACGCCCAAGCGGCGAAAGTACCCACGGGCTTCAGCCCGTGTGCACGCGCCCGGACACCCGGCAAAGGGACTTTCCCCCCCCCGACGGCCTGAAGGCCGTTGGTACCAAGGGGAGTCTCATAGGAGTACTACTATGAATGCCCGTGAACGCTATTTGGAAACCCTGTTGTTTGGCTGTCCCGACAGAGTTCCGCTGAACCCCGGCGGCGCCCGTGAATCGACGCGCGCCCGCTGGCATCGGGAGGGACTGCCCGAAGATGTCAAGGACTGCAATCGCTACGCCTACGAGCTGGCGGGAGGAACCTTGCCGCCGCCCGAGGGCGGTCCGGGCTTTCATGTCTGCGAACGCATGATGCCGATGTTCGAGGAAAGGATCATCGAGGAGAAGTCGGATAGCCGGGTGGTTCAGGATTGGAAAGGCAATATCTGTGAAATCGGCAAGGAGTTCACGCCTGAATACCTGCGCAACGCCATTGACTTCTGCACGCGCCGCTGGATCAAGTGTCCCGTGGAGAATTGGCAGGATTGGGAGGAGATGAAGACTCGCTACGACGCGGATGCACCGGGACGACTGCCGAAAAAGGCCGACGAGCTGAAGCATACCCTGGCCGAGCGCCGGCACCCGGTGGTCATTCATTTCAGCGGTCCCTTCTGGCAGCTCCGGGAGTGGCTTGGTTTCGAGCAGCTGTGCATGGCGTTTTACGACCAGCCCGACTTGGTGCGGGACATGCTCGAGTTCTGGTGCGGCTACGTTCTTCGCCTGATGAAGAGGGCCTTCAAGTATGTCACCCCCGACTGCGTGCATCTCTCCGAGGATATGGCCTACAAGAACTTCTCGATGATTTCACCCGAGATGGCGTGTCGGCACCTGTTGCCGGTGTGGGCAAAGTGGGGCGAGGCGGTCCGCGAAGCAGGCGTGCCGCTCTACGCCATGGACAGCGACGGATTCGTCGGTGAATTGATTCCCCTGTGGATCGATGCCGGCTTCAATGCCTGCGATCCCATAGAAGTGGCGGCCGGCAACGACATCAATCAGTTCCGGAAGCAGTTCGGGCGTTCGATGGCCTTCTCCGGCGGCATCGACAAACGCGCCATGGCCAAAGGCGGAGCGGTCATCGAAGACGAAATCGCGCGCAACCTGCCCGTGATTCGCAACGGCGGATTTATCCCCTCATGCGATCATGGAGTGCCCGCGGACGTGTCCTGGCCGAACTACTGCCAGTACGTCAAGTTGCTGGCAAAGGCAACAGGGTGGTTGTGAAGGGGAGATGGGGGTCGGTCACCCCTGGAACGCCGGCGCTCATCGTGGCTCTGCCTTTCATGCGGAGCTGTGAATCGGGCATTTCAGGGGACTAGCTTTGCCGCCCGCGCCAGAAGGCGCGCGACAGAGCAAGGAGGGTGTCCTGCCAGTTGCGCGAGGAAAAATTGTGGTCGGCGCCGGAAATTTCCTCGAAGCGCATGGGCAGGGCGTGTTCCTCGGCATAGGACTCGTAGTATTTTCGCGCCGCCTTCGCGTCCGGATCGCTTGTGCCGTACACCAGCAGAGCCGGAAGGTTCGGAGTCAAGGCGCGCAGGGCCGCGGTGGGGGGAGCGCTTTGAAACCGCCCTTCCTCGGCGGTTGCGGTTGCCGTTTTTCCCGCGGCGGTTCCCGACTGCCGCACGGTCTCCGACTCCCCCTTTTTCGAGGTGCCGAAATGACCGAAAAGAACGCGGAAGACGGAGCGGAAGTCGATATCACCGCGAACCAGCCGGCGCCACGTGTCCGCGCTGCCGAGCTTGTGTCGGTAGACGCGCAGAAAGTGCCAGGTGCGCCCCACATCGCGCCCGAAGGAGTCGCCGTCAGAGAACGGGTAGACGCTGTAGAGAAGCAACCCGCACACGGCGGAGGAGGGCAAGCGGTCCAGCGCTCCGATGGCGACGTTGGCGCCGGAGCAGATGCCGACCAGCAGAACCCGGGAGCAGCCGGTGCTCTCGCGCGCGAACTCAACCGCTTGCTCCAAATCCTCGGCCATGGTGCGCAGTGATGTTTCGAGACCGTTCCCCCCGCTTTCTCCGCGTCCGCGCAGGTCAAACCGCAGTGCAGTAACGCCATCATCGGCCATGGCGCGCGCCAAATGAACGAACAACCGGTTTGGGCCGCCTCGGATGCCGCTCCAGCCGTGGACGAACACGGCGGCCAGGTCGCCGTTGGTGGCCGGCTGGGTCAGGCATCCGCACAACGGACGGCCTGCAGAGAAAAATTCGACCGGCTGCTCCACAGCCGTGTCGGAAACGGGAGTCGTGCGTTGCAACGAGCGAATCATGAATGGTCGAGGGCCTCTGTGAAACGTGATGCGTGATGCGTGATGCGGAATAGAACGGACTAGCCCGATCCTGTCCAGAAAGGGTGTAGGCATAAATCATAGTTAAAACGCCCCCGCCGACCTTGCGTCGGTGGAGCGCAGATTTTCTGCTTGTCGGACGCTGCAAGCCTCCTTTGTTCCCTTCCCCGCGGACACCGCCGGGGAGGGGGTAAAGTGAGTTGTTCCGCAATACACTGGATATCAATCTCTTGCTCCACCGACGCAAGGTCGGCGGGGGCAGGAAACCCTTTCCGGACAGGGGCCAGCCCGTGTGTTCTTTTTGTGTTCGGTGCTCATTACGGTTGGCGGAAGCGCGTGGGTTCTGTGGGACCTTTGCGTTCCGGCAACAATCCCTCTTCGGCGAGATGATTGTGGATTTTTTGCGCGGGCAGCTTCGTCAGGTCCTCCGGAAATTCCCGGATTTCGCATGTCACCGACGGCGACTGGCTCAAAGCGGCGCGGAAGTGCCCCGCCATATGCGGGTTGGCGGCAATCGTCAGCACCTCCACATCCTTGAGCTGCTTGCGGAGATGGTCAACGATCTGTTCGGCAAAGCGCTTGCGAAACTCTTCCTTATGATTGCCGCGGTGGTCGTCGTAGCCGTGAGCGCCGCCACCAACAGGAGCCTTGTTGCGCCCCTGGTCGTTGGCGAAGACTTCGTGGTCAGGATGATGCACCACCTCATTCTTCAATTCGCCCGTTTCAACCAAGGTGGGACCGGACTCCATTTCCGGAATGTCGCGGCCCTCCAATGTGAAAAAGCGAGCCTGAGAGCCATCTGCAGCCAGTACAAAATGATTTTTCATGAGATTTCCTCCTGCGTCGGCGTTGTCTTGGGTTCGTTTGTCGGCTGAACCGGCCGGCATCTCGCGAAGAGCCTGCCAGCCATTAAAAACCCCACTATAGCACCGGAAATCCAAGGCAGACCATCGGGGAATCCCTGAAATTGCCTTCCTGCACACCAAAACAGTGATGGTTCGGGGAAAAAATTCATCGCGTGTGGCACAATGGCAGAGGGGGGTTACAGTACGCGACTTCTGACAATCTCGACCCTGGCGCCCGCCTCGTCGGCTATTTGCGGCAGCGGGCTCGGGCAAGGTCCTGGAATTCACGCCGGTACGGAGGCGACTATGAATCTGAATCTATTGGGCGACGGTTTGGTCCTTCTTGTTCTGGGGTTGGGGATGGTCTTTGCCTTCCTGACCATCATGGTCGGCATGATGACCCTCACCGCCCGCATTCTTTCACGCTTCTCCCATCTGTTTCCCCCCGATGCGCCTCCGCCGAGGAAAAGTGCCGCACCTCGTAGCAAGACGGACGACAAGCAGCTCATCGCGGTTCTGACCGCGGCGGTCCGACGCTATCGGAGCGAAAACCGCTGAGCAGCGAGTCCGGCGGATTGCATTTTGTCCACTGCTGAATGAGCGACAACCACAAGGCCAAACCAAGAGGAACCCACCCACCATGAAAAAGATTCGCTTTACCGACGTCACGTTTCGCGACGGTTTTCAGTCCATGCTCGGCGCCCGCGTGAAGACCGAAGATTTCCTGCCTGCGTTCGAAGCCGCGGTCGAAGCCGGCATCCAAAGCTTTGAAGTGGGCGGTGGCGCGCGATTTCAGAGCCTGTACTTCTACTGCCAGGAAGACGCCTTCGAGATGATGGACGCCTGCCGCAAAGTGGCCGGCCCCGACATCAATCTGCAAAGCCTCGGCCGCGGCGCCAACGTGGTCGGCCTGGTTTCCCAGTGCCGCGAGATCATCGACCTGCACGCAAAGATGTTCCAGAAGCACGGCATCAGCACGATCCGCAACTTCGACGCCCTCAACGACTACCGCAACCTCGACTACTCCGGACGCTGCATCAAGAAGCACGGCGCCAAGCACCAAGTGTGCGTCAGCCTGATGGGACTCCCCCCCGGACTGGATGCCGATTATCCGCACTCCGCGAAGTTCTACGCCGACTGCCTGAAGAACATCGTGGAAGCGGACATCCCCTTTGACAGCGTCTGCTTCAAGGACGCCTCCGGAACCACGCCGCCGAGCATCGTGCTCGAAAGTATCAAGCTGGCGCGCGACATCGTCGGCAAGGATGTCGACATCGAGTTCCACTCCCATTGCACCGCCGGCGCGGGGCCGAGCTGCCTGATGGCCGCCATTGAGGGCGGCGCGGACATCATCGACACCGCCCTGGCGCCGCTTTCCGGCGGAACCTGCCACGCCGACCTGCTGAGCATGTGGCATCTGCTGCGCGGAACCGAATACACCTTCGACATGGACTACGAAAAAATCCTCAAGGCCGAGGAAAAGCTCGGAGAGTGCCTGGACAAGTACTTCATGCCCCCGGAGGCCAAGGAAACCAATCCGCTGATCGTCCTCAGCCCCATGCCCGGCGGCGCCCTCACCGCCAACACCCAGATGATGCGCGACAACAACTGCATGCATCTGTACAACGACGTCATCGGGGCCATGCGCGAAGTCGTCGCCAAAGGCGGTTTCGGCACCTCCGTCACCCCCGTCTCCCAATTCTATTTCCAGCAGGCGTTCGCCAACGTCACCCAGGGCCAATGGAGCAAGATCACCGAGGGCTACGGCAAAATGGTCCTCGGATACTTCGGCAAAACTCCGTCCGAGCCCGATCCGGAAATCGTCAAGCTGGCCAGCGAGCAGCTCGAACTCGAACCCACCAAAGAGGATGTCCACGACATCAACGACCGCAACCCCAAACTCGGGATCGAGCCCGCCAAGAAGACCCTCGAGGAAAACGGCCTCGAAACCTCCGAGGAGAACATCTTCATCATCGCCACCTGCGGCGACAAGGGCCTGGCCTACCTGCAAGGCAACTCCCAGCCCGGCGTCCGCTACAAGGACGAAGAGGAGCGCAAGCAGGCCAAACCCTACATCGATGAAGCATTGGCCGAAGCCAAAAAGCAATGGGAGGCCAGCGCCCCCGCTCCCGGCACTGCTTCCGCTCCCGCGGGTGCCCCCGCATCCTACACCATCACGGTCAACGGCCAGAGCTACAACGTCGATGTGGCCCCCGGCGGCAGCGGCGGCGCGGCGCAAGTGCAGAACGTGCAGCCCGTCGCGCAGCAGGCGGCCGCCGCGCCCCAGTCAGCAGCCCAGCCCGCCGCGGGCGGCGCCGGCGAAGAGGTGAAAGCCCCCATGCCCGGCAGTGTCCTGCGCATCGAAGTCGGCGAGGGCGAAGCGGTCAGCGACGGCCAGACTCTCATGGTGCTGGAAGCCATGAAGATGGAGACGCCCATCAAAGCCCACGTCGCCGGCACGGTGGCCAACGTTCACGTCGAGCAGGGCGACAACGTGGATTCCGGCCAAGTTCTCGTGGTGATCGACTAATCCCGCGGTTGCGACCGGTTTCGCTTCCGAATCCACCGTTTTTTCCTTATTGAGATGGAGTACCGATGAGAAACGCCATTGTATCCAGTTTGTGCTTGGCGGCGCTGGCCGCGGGATTGTTTGCCGCCCCGAATGTCGGGGCGGCGTTTCCGGACGATGCCCTGCGCATGGCCATCCCCGACGACGAGGTCTTTGAGCTTCGTCCGGTGACGCGCGTTCAGTCCGACGACGGCAATGCTGTCGCCTACGCGCCCGTTTCCCCCTCCGCGGCAGAGTCGGACGGGGACGACCTCTACGGGCTCTACTACATCTGGCCGGATGACGCCGTCATGTACGAGGTGACCTGCGAAAGCGGCAAGGTGTACGATCCGGGGCGGCCGCTGTTTACACTCAAGATCAAGCACAGCAACGACGATGTGTCCAGCCGCAGCAAGGCGCACCTCAAGGCGGGCCTGTCCATGCAGGTCGTCGACGTCCTTGCCACCCTCGGCCAGCACGTCGAGCGCGGCCAGGAAGAACCGCTGCTGATCCTCAGCCCCAAACCGGTGCACCACGATTCCGTGGCCGGCACCGGCAACTCCGACAGCGGCATGGACATCGGCGACACCTTCATCAGTTTGGTCAAAAGCACCGGCGCCTACGATCTGGTGGTTCGCACCGGCGACGACTGGACCTTGGGCCTGGGCCGGGTACTGATGATCCTCGTCGGCCTGGCGTTGCTGTACCTGGCCATAGCTAAGGGCTTCGAGCCGCTGCTGCTGGTTCCCATCGGCTTCGGCGCGATCATGACCAATATTCCGCTGGCCAATCTGAGTGGTCCGGACGGAGTCCTTGGAATCCTGTACAACAACTTTGTCGCCAACGGACTGGCACCCCTTCTCATTTTCATGGGTGTTGGCGCCATGACCGACTTTGGACCACTCATCGCCAATCCCAAGACGGCGTTTTTGGGTGCGGCCGCTCAGGCGGGCATTTTCCTGGCGCTGCTGGGCGCGCTGCTGCTCGAGCCGGTTTGCGGATTCAGTCTCAAGGATGCGGCGGCCATCGGGATCATCGGTGGTGCGGACGGCCCCACGGCCATCTTCCTGGGCAGCCGATTGTCGCCGAAACTTTTGGGGGCCATAGCAGTGGCGGCCTACTCATACATGGCCTTGGTGCCGATCATCCAGCCGCCGATCATGAAGGCGCTGACCACCCCCGCCGAGCGCAAAATCCGCATGAGCCAGCTTCGACACGTCAACAAGCTGGAAAAAATCATCTTTCCGATATCGATCACGCTGCTGTGCGCTCTGCTGCTTCCCGATGCCGCGTCGCTGATCTCCATGCTCATGTTCGGCAATCTGATGAAGGAATGCGGGGTAGTGAATCGACTTGCCGACACCACTCAAAACGCGCTGATCAACATCGTCACCATCGCGCTGGGGCTTTCGGTCGGCTCGAAATTGTCCGCGGACCAGTTCCTTAACATTCAGACCCTGGGCATCCTGCTGCTGGGGCTGGTCGCCTTCTGCATCGGCACGGCCACCGGCGTGTTGCTGGGCAAACTCATGAGCAAGCTCTCCGGCGGCAAGATCAACCCCCTGATCGGCGCCGCAGGCGTATCAGCCGTGCCCATGGCCGCCCGCGTGGTCAACAAGGTCGGCATGGAGGAAGACCACCACAACTTCCTGCTCATGCACGCCATGGGACCGAATGTCGCCGGCGTGATCGGCTCCGCCGTTGCCGCAGGAATCCTGCTCAACGCCCTCCAAATGCTGACCTGACCAAAGCCCTGCAATGGGAGATGGCACGCGCTGGAGCGCGAGCGTTCCCGCGAGCCCCGTCCGTTTGGCACGTAGCGGGCGCGTGCCCCCCCCTTGGAGAGGGCGAGACTCCGTCGAGCCGGGGTTGGTCTCAAGTAGCAGGCGCGGCCTCCGCGCCCCGTGCAGGTCTCATCAGTGGGCATCCGGGGGTTCCAGTGTCGGTCCCCCCGGCTCGACGGAGTCTCCCCCTCTCCAGGGGGCTTGCACGCGCGGATTGATCGAATGGCATTAGTCACATTGAGCACATCGCGCAAGACCCCGCCTCTTCCCTCCTGTATAATACGTTTCAAGCACCGGGGGCAGTCCAAGATGCCCTCGGGTCACAATCAATCCGCATGCAGGAGAGCCAGGGCCCGATGATTCGAATCCGAACTCAAGTTAAGCGTTTCACTGAATTTGCGATGATCGCAGGAATCGTGGGGATTGCTGGGATATCGGCCCAGGCGGCGACAACTCCTTTCGCCACCGATTTTGACAGCGATCCGGTGGGCAACGCCGCCCCGGCCGGGTTCACCGAAGATGTTGACGACAGTTGGAGCATCGTCGACACCGGCGGCGGCGATCACTCCTACCGCGCCAACGCAAGCGGGGATCAGCACGCTGCACGCCCAATCGTCTCGACGCTCGATTTCGGCACTTCGTTTGCTGAAGACCGCACCTTCAGCATCTATACCGACTTCACGCTCAATAGTTTCACAGACAACGGCAACGCCAGCACGGCCGTCGGCCTGGGGGCGCTGGGCAACAATGCCTCCTTCAGCGGCGATTACTACCTGGCTCATTTGTTCGTGGGCTTTCCCTCCAGTCCCGACCGCGTCGGCAAGGTCCAGCTGTACGAGAATGGCGGCGACGGGCAGGTCAATGTCCTGTCCAGCAAGCAGATCGACATCAACAGCACCGACCGCTTTCGCCTGACCCTGAGCGGAGAATCCCAGGAAAGCGGCAGTCTGGCACTCAGCGCGCAAATCGAAAACTTGAGCACCTACGAGTCCGCAAGCGTGTCCGCGACCGACACCGTGCCGCTCGACGGCGGGCACTTCGGATTCCGCAATGCCCTGTCCTCCGCCGATGCCGACTCCAGTCTCGATGCCCTGTTTCACACATTGTCCGTGACCAGCGAGGCATCCTCGCCGAACGACGTCCTGGAAAGCGGCCTCGCACCCGAGGATGTCGAGGACCGTCGATATCTCAGCTATGTGACTGAAGCGGCGGAGGTGCTCATGGCCGAGGGCGCCGACCGCTATGGCGAGGCGACCGACGACCACTTGCTGGTCAGCGTCATGGACGTGCGCAGCCGAGACGTGGTTTCCCCGGATGTTGCCGATGAGCAGTGGCGCACCGTCCGGCGCGGACGCCGCAGCCCAGACGGGCACAATTTTCTCCACGACCAGGATGCGCTGCGCGTACTCCGCACTCTCTCGACCCTGACCGGCGACGAGAAGTATGCTCGGTTTGCCGCTGACTACACCCGTTCGGCCACCGCGCTGACCGACGGCAACGGCATGTTCTGGTGGGGGTGGCACCGTCACTACGACGTGCGAACCGATCAGAAAATCGAGAACGACGGCGGATATCACGAAATTCACAGCATCACGCATCCCGATTGGCGCTATCTGCTGCAGACCAGCCCGGATGCCACGCAGCTTCACATCCAACAGATGTGGGAGCGGCATGTGGTCGACAAAAACACCGGCGAGATCAACCGACACGATACCGGCTCGCCGGGACGCTCGTTCATCATGTCCGGAGGTGCCTTCATTGAAGCCTTCGCCGCCATGTGCGCCGAAACCGGCGAGCAGGCCTGGCTCGACCGCGCAAAGCTGCTGGCAGACTACAACTGGACGCGGCGCAATCCGGAAACCAATCTGCTGGCCTCCACTCCCAATTCGGACGACCGGTGGGACGGCAGCCGCGCCACCACAACGCTGCCGGCATTCTACGCCCCCTCGCTGCTGATTGCCTGGCAGCAGACCGGCGACGAGACCTTCCGGGACCAGGCGCTGACCTACCTGAAAGCCTACGCCCAGTATGGCTACGATTCCCAGACCGAAACGTTCCGGGGATCGCTGCAGCTGGACGGCACGCCCGTCTCCGGACCGCGCCTGTCAGACGGCAGCTACGACCAGTACGAACCGCGCGGTGCCGTGGACCTGTGGAACCCCTATGTCGCCGGCTACGAGCAGCCCCTCGCCGCCGCCCAAGCCTATGCCCAGGCCTATGCGCTCGCCGGCGATGAAACTATGCTCGCGACCGCCAATCAGTGGGCTGATTTGATCCTTGCGAACCTGCCGGCGACTCAAATCCGCGGCGACGCCTGGTATGCCGAGTACGCCGATGAGTTCGCCGAACACGGCGCGCACGCGGAAAACTACGCCCGCGGCATCCTGTTTTTTGTTGAACTTTTCGAGACGACCACGGACGACGTCTATCTGGACGGTGCCCGGCAGATCGCCAACGAAGCCATTGCCAACCTGTGGTACGAGGGCGTGTTCCGCGGCCACCAGGCCAAACCGTACTACGAGGCGGTCGACGGAGTCGGCTTGCTGATGGATTCGCTGGTGCGTCTGGACCAGGCAACCATCCCCGAACCGACCTCCTCGATGTTGTTTCTGACTATCGGAATAGCCGTTATGTGCAGGCGAGGCAAGGTCTCTGTGCAACGTCCGAACACTCGTGTTTTTTAGCAGAATGATTGACAGCAGAATGATTAGTGAGAAACGCAACACCTGAACATCGTGCAAGACGGGGTTGACGCTCACGGCGACGCTACGGGTTGACGGAGCGCGCATTAAGGCGTACACCCCTGTCGTCGCCGTAAGCGCAGAACTCTTGATCTTGTGGAACATTAGGTGGCACCGAATTGCCTTCGTGCTGAAGGCCCGAGAACCAAGGACGGGAAAACGAAAACCGGGTTTACGCTTGCGGTGACGCTTGGGGTTTACGGGGGCGGGTGTCTCTCGGAGCGACGGCTTTGTTTTGCGTCCACCCTCAGCGTCGCCGTCAGCGTCCACCGAAACGGACGGAAGACCGAAAACGGGTTGACGCATGCGGCGACGCTACGGGTTGACGTGGCGCGCATTCCTTCGTACACTCTTGTCGTCGCCGTAAGCGTCAACCGCCTGAACTCCGAACTCAGAACTCAGAATTATGAATCCTGAAACATCTCCACTGTTCACACCGCACGCATGCAGCGAATCGGGTGTGATGTCCTACATCCTGACCGAACGCGCAGCGCCGGTTCAGGAAGCGTTCTACTTTGTCAATGACGGCAGTTCGGCGGACGGACGCTACCTTTGGTTCTACTGTGCCCATCCCCCTTCGGGAACAGCCCACCATGGGCGCACGCTGGGCGTAGTCGACTTTGAAACGCAGACGGTCCACAACTTCCCGGAAACTCAGTTTTCGGAGGCATCGCCTTACGTAGTCCCCGAGTCCGGCGAAGTTTTCTGGGCGTCTAACGGACGCTTCTGGCGGCGCCGCCCCGAGCCGAACGCACCAGCGCACAAAATCGGCGAACTGCCCGCGGCATGGACTGGCGCACGGCACGTCCTTCGATCGGCCACGCACCTGACACGCTCCGCGGACGGCAAGGAACTGTTCGTCGATTGCGGGTTCGAGTTGCAATGGCGATTCGGCTCACTGTCCATCGACACAGGAGAAATGCAGCCGTGGTGGCGGTTCGACAGGCTTTACAACCATGCCCAGTTTAATCCGACCGACCCGGACATGGCATTGTTTGCGCAGGAGAATCACGGGGATCCGGTGACGGGGCTGGTCCACCCGATCACTGACCGGATACGGCTGATCCGGCGCGGGGAGGCGCCCCGGCCGCTGTTTCCGAATCCAACCCGTGCGACTCACGAGTGGTGGGACAGAGACGGGCGACATGTTTGGTACATTGCCTGGCAAAACGGCCAACACAGTGTGTGGCGGGCCGCAATCGACACGGCGGAAGCGGAAGAGGTATGGCCAGGCATCGGTTGGCATGCCCATGACAGCGGCGACGGCAGAGCAGTGGTCGCCGACCACGTCGACGATCCGGGCGGATTCCATCGCGGCGCCGCCTCGTCCGTTCACTTTCTCAACCGCCAAGCTGGTCGCAGCATTTGCGTCGCACACAATCCCGCACAGGAGGATTACGCCGGCCAGTACTACCACATTGATCCGCATCCCCGGTTCCTCGCCGGAGGCCGCTACATCAGCTACACAACCACAGTCCTGGGCAACGTCGACCTTGCCCTCGTTCCCGTACATCACCTGTTCGAAAAAACAGCTTGTTAAGAAAAGGGTTGGAGCCGGTGTTCGGATTATTAGTTTCCGCAAGGCGCGTCATCGACGCAGCAACCGGCGAAAAGCAGTACCTGGAATCCGCCCGCACCATTGCCGACGAGAGCATCGCCAAGCTGGCGACCAACGGCCTGTTCCGAGGGCACCACGCCAAGCCGTTTTACGAAGCCATCGACGGTGTCGGTCATCTCCTGGACGGGCTCCTGCAACTGCACCAAGAGTGAAACTCTCGTCGAGCCGGGGTTGGTCTCAAGTAGCGGGCGCGTGCCCCCCCCTTGGAGAGGGCGAGACTCCCGTCGAGCCGGGGGTTGGTCTCAAGTAGCGGGCGCGGCCTCCCCGCCCCATCGATCCTCGCCCGGTCGTCGGGGCGCCGGTCGACACGCCCCCGGACGTCGGGGGCCGACCTATACTTCGCAGGTGCATGCGGCCTGCCCCTCCTTTCGTCGGACGGCGGGGCTCGACGGAGTCTCGCACTCCACCGCGCCGGGTGCGTGCAACCCCTTGGAGGAGGCGCTGTGTGCAAGGTGGCTATTCTTCTTCGTCGGGGGACGGCGGATCAAGGTCGAACATGCGGTCGAGTGCGGGATCGGACTGGCCGGAAAGGTGGCGCGCCTTGAGGTACCAGCGGCGGGCTTCGTCCATGTCGGGCGGTTCTTTCGAGGCGAGCAGAATGGCGAGATTGAAGGCGCTGTCGCTGTCGTCGGGCGCAATGCGCAGGGCTTCCTTCATTTCGCGCTCGGCGATGTCGTACCATCCGAGGCTGCTGGCGGCGACGCCCAAGGCGCGATGGGGCCGGGCGTCGTCCGGCTGCGCGGCAATGGCCTGAGCGAGCGCCCCGATGGCCTCGTAGGGTTTTTCCTGCCGAGCGAGGCTGAACCCCAGGGGGATCAGGACATCCGCGTTCTCGGGGGCTTGGCGAGCGGCTCGACGCAGGTGTCGGCTGGCTTTTTCGTCATCGCCTCGTTCGGCGGCCAGCAGTCCGAGGCGGTGAAGCGCGACCATGTTTTCGGGGCTGTCTTCGAGGACTTTGCGGTAGTTCCACACGGCGGCTTCGGTGTTGCCGGTTTCCTCCGCGCGCAGTCCTTCCTTCAGAAACGCTCGGGTTTCGCGGTTCAATTGGGGCGGTGTTGCGTCGTTCCGGTTCTCGTTTTCGTTCTTTTTGGGTGTGTGCTGGTTAAGTGAGGCGGTTTTTTCGCCTGGGATGGAGGGTGGCTGAAGCGTCTGTTCGGCAGTGTGGGTCTCGGTCTCGGATTCGGATTCGGAGTCGGCCGCGACGGCAGGTTGAGTTTCGTCCTGTTGGCGCTCTTGGTCGGCCAGCGCCTCGTGGAGTGCTTTTTCCAGCTCGCGCGCCCGTTGGCGCTCTTGTTCGAGCGTGTGCCGCAACCGGGCGATCTGCACTCCGCCCTCGTCGGGTTGCGGATCCGGCGCCGCTTCGCGGTTTTGGCTTTCCTTGCTGTTTTTGCGGAGTTCGGCGATGGTTTGCTTCTGCTCCTCGATGGTTTTTTTGCGTTCCGCTCGGGATGCTTCCAGAGCGTCAACGCGCTCCTGCATCCTGTCTTTTGCGGTTTTCTCCTCCAGGGTTTGGGAAAGTTCCCGCTTCCGCTTTTGAGTCTCCGCCAATTCGTCTCGAAGATGGTCCAACTGCTGTTCGGCTTCGTCCAAGCGGTCTCGCAGCTCCCGATTCTCCTTGCCGTCGCTTTCGTTCGCCTGGTCCACGGCCCGCTTGAGGTCGGCAATTTGCCTCTTCAATGCCCGGTTTTCCTGCGCGGCCACGTGCAGCTTGTCGGTCAGCGTCTTGATCCGTTCGCCTCGGTCGAGTGAGGCGCGCCGGGCCTCCGCCGCTTCCGCCTTGGCTTCGCCCAATAGAAGCTCGAGGTCCGTCATTTGCTGCTTCAATTGCTTGACGGGCCGGTTTGTGTCCTCACCGTCGGCCACCTTCTGCCGCAATGTCGTCACGCGCTGCTTCAGATTGTCGCGTTCTTGTTCGAGGCTCTTGTTTTCTTTGAGCAACTGCGGCACGCGGTGATTGGCCAGGACATGTCGCGCCGCCTCGGTGCGGGCTCTTTCCAGCGCTTCGGAGGCAATTTGCAGTTTGTACTCCAGGTTCTCGGAGGTGCGGGTCAGCTCCGCGATGCGGTCGGCCTGGCGTTTCAGGGTTTTCACCAGCTCGCCGCGGTCGCGTGACGACTGCGTCAGGCGCAACTCCTTCTCCAATGCTTGGATTTTGCGCAGGCAATACTTGATGCGGTAGTTGACCAGTGAGGGGTTCCACTGGGGGGCTTGGCGATGGACGGCGAGAAACTGTTTGCGCGCCTCGCGATAGAGGTTCAGGGCGCGGGTGACATCGTTCTGTCGTTCGGCCTCTTCGGCCTCCTCCAGGTGATCGTAGGCTTCCACCCAAGCCGACTGCGCTTCCCGGTTCCGGGCTGAAGCGGGCGAGACGCCCGCAAGCACAATCCCGACCAGCGTTGCGGTCAGAGTGATGGACATCGCCAGTTTGGCAGCAGTGTCGCGCATACGGGGGCTCGCGTACCTACGGCAGGCGCTATTCGCCCTTCATGAAGGCGTTGATGGCTTCCTTGAGTTGTTCGTCGGGGGGCTGGCCCAGGTCAATGGCTTTTTCGTACCATTCTTGGGCTTCGGCCACGCGCGGCTTGTCGAGGGTCATGTAGTGAAGCGCCAGATTGTAGGCGGTTTCGCCGTTGGTGCCGTCGAGTTTGAAGGAGCGGCGGAAGGCGGCCTCCGTGGCTTCGGTCCAGCCGAGCGAGCGCGCGGCCAGCCCCAGATAGCGATGGAAGTCGGCGTTGCGCGGTTCGAGGGCGACGCCTCGGGCGAAGATCGCCAAGGCCAGGTCGGCTTTATCCTGGCGGATCAGACTGAGTCCGAGGGGTGTATAGATCTCGGTGTTGTCGGGGTTGGCGGCAAAGGCGGGATCGAGGACTTCCTGTGCATCGGCGTTGAGTCCGCGGTCGAGCAGCAGGGTTCCGAGGTGAAGGCGGATTTCGGTGTTGTCCGGCTGCAGTTCGACAACGTCGCGGTAGGCTTGGATGGCGGCGTCCATGTCGCCGTTGCGCTCCGCGGCGCGGGCGCTGTCGAGCAGCTCGGCCAAGGCCTTCTCTTTGTCCTCATCGGCATCGTTCCGCTCGGCATTCTCTTGCTCCTCGACATCCTCCAGCTCGGCTTCTTCCGCTTCGGCGCGGATATCCTTGATTTCCCGATTCAGCTCGGCGAGTCGTTCATCGCGGTCCTTCAAATCGTCCTGGAGTGTTTCGATCTGTTTTTGCTGGGCGGTTTTTTCCTTGAGCTTGTCTTCTGCCTCGGTTCGTTCGCGCTTGGCCGTTTGCAGCTCGTTGCTCAGACGCTCGGTTTTTTCGCGAAGGGTTTCTGTCTGCCGGGCCAATTCCGTGTTGGTCCGGCGCAGTTCGTCGACATCGGTTTTGACGCTCTGCTCCTTTTGGGTCAGTTCATCGATGCGCTGCTTCAGCTGGTCGCGTTTTTGGCGGCTGTCCTCCAGGGACTCGGTTTTCGTCTCCAGTTGCTGCTCCAGTTCTGCGTTTTTCTCGGTCAGAGCCTCGGATTTCTCGCGCAGCTGGTTGATTGCGCCTGCGTCGCCGTCTTCCGTGGAATTCAGGCGCGCGGTGAGTTTGCGTCGTTCGTTTTCCAGCTCTCGGACCTGTTTCTCGAGGGATTGGATGCGGGTGCGCAAGCGTTCCCGCCCGCTCTGCACCTGCTGCTTTTCCGTATTGAGGGTTTGAATTTGCTCCTTCAGTTCGGCGATTTTGTCGCCTGCATCGCTGAGTGCGTCCACGGTGCCCTGCAGTTCCGAGACCCGTTCGGCCAGGCGGTCCCGTTCTTCAGTGAGTTCACCGATCTGTTTGTCGAGCGTTTTGATGCGCTCCTGCTGTTCCTCGGTAAGGGAGAGCAACTCTCCTTTGGACAGCTCGGAAGCTTCTTCGGCGGCGACGGCTTCCAGTCTGCGGATGCGTGTCCGGCAGTATTCCAGACGATACTGCACCAGCGACGAGTTCCAGTCTGGGTATGTGTCGGCCACTTCGGCGAAGGCGTCGGCGGCTTCCCGATAGAGATCGAGCGCCATCATGCGACTATCCTCGTCCTCGGCTCGCTTGGCCTCCTGCATTTTAACGTATCCCCGCATCCACAGTTCGCGCGCCTGGTCTTCGGTGACCACTCCCTGCTCTTCCTGCTGCTGCCGGCGCTCGTCCTTGCTCTTCCCAAAGGGAAATGCCTGGGCGGAGGAGGTGACGATGCAGAGTGCGACGATCCAATTCAGTTTCTTCATAACGCTGATTCCCGCTGGTTTCCGCGCAAACGCTCCCGCATGGACAGAAGCGGTTTGCCCGTTATGTTGTTTGCCGTTTTGGTAGTGCGCCGGACACTGTGTCGGCGCACCCCGGAACAGTACTTTTCTTTTGACGATTATCAAGCCGGGTGCCGGCAGGCGGAAACAGCCGCCGATTGTCCGAAGTTTTCGCTCCGTGCCGCAATCATTTTTTTTGCTACTGTAGCGCAACCATTCAATTTCGGAGGACCGAGTGCTTACTGAGCCGCAAATTTATGATCGACTGACCCGCGCAGGTGCTCTGCTGACCGGCCATTTCCGGTTGCGCAGCGGACTGCACAGCAACCGGTTTTTTCAGGCGGCCCTGGCGCTGCAGTACACGGATGTGGCCGCCGAATTGTGCGGCGAGCTGGCCGAGCGAGTGCGTGAGGCCTGTATGACCGTGGACACGGTCATCGCCCCCGCCATCGGCGGCATCGTGGTGGGGCAGGAGGTGGCCCGCGCACTCGGATGCCGGGCGATCTTTGCGGAAAAGGAGGGCGAAGACCAACTGGTGCTGCGCCGCGGCTTTCAACTTGAGCGTGGCGAGAACATCCTGGTGTGCGAGGATGTGGTCACCCGCGGCGGGCGAGTGCAGCAGACCATTGATCTTGTTCGCCAGCATGGCGGAACCGTCACCGGCGTGGCCGTGCTGGCCGACCGCAGCGAGGGGACTGTCGATTTCGGCGTGCCCTTTCTGCACTTGATTGAACTGGATCTGGAAACCTATTCGCCGGACAGCTGTCCACTGTGCAAGCAGGGAGGAAAAGCGGAAAAGCCCGGTTCCTGACATCTGTCCGTTGGAGGAGGCATAACCGGAACGTCCAACTCCGAAATCGGCGGCCACCGCGTTTGCGAACTCCGCGCCGACAGCGGAATGAGTGCAGAATCAAGGTGAACAAGCATACGCCCCATGCAAAAACTACTTAATACAACTTTTAAAAAGATTTTCGGAACCAGCAACGAGCGGTACCTGCGTCGGTTGTGGCCCGAAGTCGAACGGATCAACCAGCTCGAAGCCGAACTGCTGTCGCTCTCCGACACCGAACTGCAAGGCAAGACCGACGAGTTTCGCCGCCGAATCACCGCCGGTGAAACGGTCGACGAGCTTATGCACGAAGCCTTCGCCGTGGTCAAGAACACCTGCCGGCGTCTCATCGGCAGGTCCTACGACGTCTCCGGCCACGAGGGCACCTGGGACATGATCCCGTACGATGTGCAGCTTATCGGCGCCATTGCCCTGCACCGCAACAGCATCGCGGAAATGGCCACCGGCGAGGGCAAAACCCTTGTCGCCACCATGCCGCTCTACCTGAACGCGCTCACCGGCAAAAACTGCCAGCTGGTCACGGTCAACGACTATCTCGCCCGCCGCGACGCAGAATGGATGGGCATCATCTACCGCTTCCTGGGCCTGACCGTCGGCTGCATCCAGAACAGTATGAGCTCCGCCGAGCGCAAGGAGCAATACGCCTGCGACATCACCTACGGCACAAACAGCGAATTCGGCTTCGACTACCTGCGCGACATGGGCATGGCCAAAAGCGCCGAGGAAATGGTCCAGCGCGACTACTACTACGTGATCATCGACGAAATCGACAGCATCCTCATAGACGAGGCCCGCACGCCGCTGATCATCTCCGGTCCCGCAGCAGTGTCCACGCACCGCTACGACGAACTCAAGCCGGCGGTCAGCGATCTGTTTCGCCGCCAGTCCCTGCTGTGCAACCGCCTTGCCCAGGAGGCCAAGGACATCCTGTCGCGTGAAAACGCTTCGGAGGACGAGCGCTACAACGCCTGTCTCAATCTCGTCAAGGTCCGCCTCGCCATGCCCAAGCACAAGCAGCTCATGCGCATCATGGAGGATCCCACCATCCGCAAACAGGTCGAGCGGGTCGAAGCTCAAGTGCGCAGCGACAGCAACCGCGGCTACCTTCAGGAAGTCAAGGAATCGCTCTATTTCAGCATGGACGAGCGCGGCGGCGAAGCCGACCTCACCGAACTCGGACGCCAGCAGCTCAATCCCGACGATCCCGACGCCTTCGTCCTGCCCGACCTGGCCACCGAATTCAGCCAAATCGACACTGATGACTCGCTCTCCGACGAGGAAAAGGCCGAAAAGCGCCGCGAAGCCCAGGAGCGCTCCGACATCCAAAACGAGAAGGTTCACAACATCAGCCAGCTCCTGCGCGCATACTGCCTGTTCGAGAAGGACGTGCAGTACGTCGTCAAGGAGGGCAAGGTGATGATTGTCGACGAGTTCACCGGTCGGCTCATGCCGGGGCGGCGCTTCAGTGAGGGACTCCACCAGGCGCTCGAGGCCAAGGAGGGGGTCACCATCGAGCGCGAAACCCAGACGCTGGCCTCGGTCACCATTCAGAACTACTTCCGCATGTACGACAAGCTGGCGGGCATGACCGGCACCGCCGAAACCGAGGCGCAGGAGTTCAAGGACATCTACAACTTGGACGTGGTGGTCATCCCCACCAACCGTCCGGTCCAACGGATCGATCACGACGACCGCATCTTCAAAACCAAGCGCGAGAAATACAAGGCCATCGTCGACGAGGTCGCCGAGTGCCACGAGCGTCGCCAGCCCGTGCTGCTGGGCACCGTCTCGGTCGACATCTCCGAGGTGCTCTCGCGCATGCTCGAGCGTCGGCGCATCCCGCACAGCGTGCTCAACGCCAAGAACCACCAGTACGAGGCCGAAATCGTTGCCCGTGCGGGACAGGGCGGCGCGGTCACCATCGCCACCAACATGGCCGGCCGCGGCACCGACATCAAGCTTGGGGAAGGCGTTGTCGATGTCGGCGGTCTGCACGTCCTCGGCAGTGCCCGCCACGACTCGCGGCGCATTGACCGCCAGCTGCGCGGCCGCTGCGCCCGCCAGGGCGATCCCGGCTCGTCCCGCTTCTACGTCTCCCTCGAGGACAACCTCATGCGCCTGTTCGGTTCGGACCGCGTCTCCTCGATCATGGAGAAGCTGGGCATGGAGGAGGGCGAAGAGCTGTCTCATCCCTGGCTGAACAAATCCATCCAGCGCGCCCAGCGCCGTGTCGAGCAGCAGCACTTCAGCTTCCGCAAACGCACGCTCGAATACGACGACGTCATGAACAAGCAGCGTGAAATCGTCTACGGCCTGCGCCGGGAAATCCTCGCCACCGAGGATCCGCGCGCAATGCTGTTCGACTTCGTCAACACCGCTGTCGCCGAACATGTGGAGAGCGCTTTCGAGCAACCCTCCGAGGAAAAATCCGTCGATGTCGCCTCCCTGGCCACTTGGCTGACCACCACTTTCCCCGTGCATTTCGACGAGCAATCCCTCGCTCTCAAGCCCGAGGAGACCGCCGAGGAGCTGACCGTCCGGATCGTCGACGAAATCGACCGGGTCTACACTCTCAAGGAGAAGACCGAGAAACCCGAGCTGCTGCGTTGGGCCGAACGTCAAATCATGCTTACCGCCATCGATCGGCTCTATCAGGAGCACCTCTACAGCATGGACGACCTCCGCCAGGGCGTGCAGCTGCGCGCCTACGGCCAGCGCGATCCCCTTGTGGAATACAAGCAGGAAGCCTACCACCAATTCTCATCGCTGATGGACGACATCAAGCAGGAGATCGTCGACAACATGTTCCGCTCGATGGCCGCTCTCGCCGCCATGCGCGCGCGCATCAGCAACGCTCCCCGCCAGCAGGTCCATCAGCAAGCTCCGCAGCTTGACTCCGCGGAGGCGACGGTTGGAGCATCCCAAGGCGATGAGAACCAGCAGCAGGCCGGGCCTCCCCGGCCCGTTACCGTCCGCCGTGTTCAACCAAAAGTCGGGCGCAACGACCCCTGTCCCTGCGGTTCCGGCAAAAAATTCAAGCACTGTTGCGGACGCTGAGGGGGTGTGGGGGGAGGTGTGTATGTGGGTGTGTGGGGGTGTGGGTGTGTGTGTGTGGGTGGAGAGATGGAGGCCAATAATGGCCTCCCGCAGTGACAGAGGCGGGGTGCTCTGGAGGCGGCGGGCCTCCGCCGTTCCTCTCCCGAGGCAGGTGTGCCCTGGAGACGGCGGGCCCCCGCCGTTCCTCTCCCGCGGTCGAACCCAGGGAAAAACCGCCCGAGGCCGGGCGGCTCCAGGGTGCTCTGGAGCCCGAGGCCGGGAGGCTCCAAGGTGCTCTGGAGCCCGAGGCCGGGAGGCTCCAGGGTGCTCTGGAGCCGCCGCCGTTCCTTCAGGGGGAGGGGGAGTCGGTGAAGAGTTGGTCCCGCACTCGCTCGGTCCACTTGATCAGAGGGGCGAACGAGGCTTCCAAGTCCGCCTGCAGAATGGAGTGCACCGAGGGGTGGGAAAGCGGGAGTCCGTCCAGCGCTTCGGCCACGCGGACGGCGTTGAACGCCTGCACGCGCGAGCCTTCCTCCACCTGCACGGCGACAGTGAGCATGAGGTGCGGCCAGGCCACGGCGGTTTCGAGAATGAGCCCGGCGGGATCTCCAAGCGGGCGCGCATCCCAATGGGCCATGACCACGCACATTTCAAGGTGCGCGCCGCCGTTTTTGCTGTTTGTTGCCCGGAAGGTGCCGTCGGTTTCCTCGGCGGCTTGGCGCAGCAGGGCCAGACCAAGACCCACCGGTCGTTCCGTGCGCGTGGTGGCGTACGGATCGGCGGGATTGGTCAGGAGATGTGGGGGGAACCCCGGCCCGTCATCCTCCAGTTCGATGTGCAGGGTGCTGCCTTCCGCCGTGAAGTCAATCCGCACGGCGGTCGCGCCCGCCTTGGCGGAGTTTTCCAGGACATCGAAAAGATGGAGAGTGAGGGTTTTCACGCCGCAGGCGGTTCTTCGTAGTCGGCAAGCTGATGGACGATGCCTTCCTCGACGCCGAGGATCACCACGTTGTCCTCGAAGCCGCGAATCCAGTCCAGGGGAATAAGCTTGAATTCGTCGTAGACTCCGACGCAGCGCATGACGATGTGGGTGATGCGGTCGCCCTTGTCGACAAAGACCTGCTGCACCGTTCCCACCTGCGTGCCGTCGGCGCACTGCACGGGGCTGTTTTGCAGCAGGGAGACATCGTCCATGGGAATGGATGGATCGGGCGACAGATCGTCGGGCCGAATACCCGGGGGGATAATCGAAGGACTTCCCGGCGACTGAGTCCAGATGCGCTGCGGCAGGTCCTCTTCGGTGCCGGGGACGGTGGCGAAGGCGTCCTCTTGGAAGGGGCTGCTTTGCTCCTCCAGCTCTTCGGCGTTGCGGGTCAGGACAATGCGCTGGTCCTCGGTTTTGGCGACATCCTTCATGGCCACGATACGGTCGTCGCTGAACAACAGTCCTTGACGAATCACCAAGTGAGTGAGTTCGCGCGAGACGGGATCGACCACCACCTCCCGCAGTTCTCCGATCTTCCGGTTGTCCTGGCTGAATACGGGGCTTCCAAAACGAATGTCCATGAGTTATTCCTTCCTACGGTACTTCATTCTTCGGGTTTAAGGGGGGCCACAGGATGCAGCGGCAAGCCGTCCCGCGCTCTGCGCCAATTTTCGAACAGCTCGTCCATATGTTCGGACGCCCAGTCCAGCACCAGTTCCACGCCCGCCTGGTGCGGGGGCAGGTAGCCCTTTTGCAGGATCATGGAGGGGATCTCCACGATGGCCTCGCATTCCCCGCAGCGCGCATGAATGTGCGGCGGCGGTGCATCGTGATAATCCATCGAGACCACGATGCCGTCAAACTGGCTAAGCGTCGGCATGGTAGCAAGTTCCTGGACGTTGCGCTTGTGCCCAACCATCGGTCAGGGCATGCTGGCCGAAATGCTGCACACATGTGCGCCGGAGCACCGGCAAGCCTGCCTATAGTGTACCACACTTACGAGCAAAAGAAAGAGCGCCGCCGGAGAACGCAGGGCAATTCCCTTTAATTCCAGATTCCGGCGACTTCGGCGCCGCATTGGCGGCAGCGGCCGCTCTCCAGTCGGTTTTCCTGCAAGCCGAACAGTCCGCGGCGAACGACCGGAGTATCGCAGGACGGACAGTGGGTGACGTCGCCGTCGGGGGTGCTCATATTGCCCACATAGACGTGCTTCAGCCCTTCTTCCCGACCGATTTTCCAGGCGCGCATCACCGACGCCTCCGGTGTGGAGGAAAGATGCTTCATTTTGTAGGCCGGATGAAACCGTGAGACATGCCAGGGGACACCCGGATTCAGTTCGGTGATGAAGCGGGCGATGTTGCGCAGCTCCTGCTCGGAGTCGTTGTAGCCGGGGATGACCAGGGTGGTGATCTCGATCCAGACGCCAAGTTCGTGGTAGTGCCGAATGGTCTCCAGGATCGGCGCCAGTTTGGCGCCGCAGACTTTTTTGTAGCTGTCCTCGGAAAAGAACTTCAGATCGATATTGGCGGCGTCGAGGACTGGCGCGATCTTGTCGAGGGCTTCGGGGGTGATATATCCGTTGGTCACGAAGACATTGCGGAGTCCGCGCTCCCGCGCCAGGCGGGCCGTGTCGAGGGCGTATTCGAAGAAGATGGTTGGTTCGGTATAGGTGTAGGCGATCGTTGCGGCTTCGTGCTGGGCGGCGGTGTCCACGATCCGCTCCGGCGGGAACTCCCGCCCCCGGATGGGGCGTCCCTCGCGCGGAGCTTGGGAGATATCCACATTCTGACAATGCAGACAGCGGAAGTTGCACCCGACTGTCGCAATCGAGAAGGCGCGGCTGCCGGGTAGGAAGTGGTACAGGGGCTTTTTCTCGATGGGATCGGTATTGGCGGCAATGCACTGATTGTACACGTCCGAGTAGAGGACACCATCCCGGTTGCTGCGAACTCCGCAGATTCCGGACGTGCCGGGGGCGATCAGGCAACGGTGATGGCAAAGATTGCACTTCACCTGCTGGTTGTCGCGGGATTCCCAAAGCATGGCTTGTTTCATAGCGCTGCCTCTGTTCTTCGCGGGTGACTCAACAGAACGCTTTCACTATACTGGTCCATGCAGGGTGATGACATCAGGGACTCCCCCATTGGGAGACTCGAAAAACCCGAATGGCGAGGGTTCGGGTCCGTGCTTCCGCGGCGGCGGCTACATATCGGCCAGGACCGCTTCGAGAATGCCGTGCAGCCGGCGCTCGAGGGACTCCAGCGAGTAGTGTCGGCGGCCGATCTGGTAGTTGCGCTCCAGGTCTTCTTCAGCCTTCGACGGATCATCCAGGATGTCTCCGGCCTGGGCGACAAGTTTGTCGGGTATGAAGTTCTTGAAGTACATAACCGAAAAGCCCTTCGGCTGAATGTCCCGCGAGAAGATCTCGTAGGCACTCATAATCAGGGGGCGGCGGTGATAAATCGCCTCCAGGAACGCGTTGCCGAACCCCTCGATGGACGAGCAGTACGTAACCAGTCCCGCCGCTCGATAGCCATCCGCCAGGGAGTAGATTTTGTCGCCATTGGGGAGGCGTCCGCGCTGGGCATCAAACCGGTCGGAGCCAAATATCGCCTCTACACTGAGGATGTCGGCCAGTTTTTCGAGGTATTCCAGGTACTCGCGGCCCTCGTCCCCGGCCTCGTGCGTGATCAGCAGCGTGGCCCTGCGGTCCAGTCGGCGGACCAGCTCCAACGCTTTCTCGATCTGCTTGCGCGGAACAATGCGGGTTGGTTGCAGGATCAGGTGGGTGTCGGGGGGCAGCCCCAAATTCTCAAACATGGTTTCGCAGTAGTTGTCGCACACGCTTGCGGGGTTCGCAAAATCCATGACGTTCGGCACCAGAGAGGCACTCACGCCGGTGCGATAGGAAAGATTCCGACCGGCAACACTGTTGATGACCACGTGATGCACGGAGTTGAACACAGGGGGAAAGGCGGCGCGCAGGTAGTCTTCGGCCGGGCTGCCGGCATAGCGTTCACGCTCCCACCAGAAATCGTGGTGGTGCGCAATTGTGCGGATGCCGGTCTGAGCGACATGCCCGGCCAGGGCCAGGCCCAGGGGCAAGTTCATCGGCAGGGAGAAGGCGTTTTCGGCGATCAGCAGGTCCAGGTCGAATCGGCGGACAAATTCCGCGATGGCGTCGCGCAGCTTGGGGATCATGCTGTGGATGCGCGCGCTGGTCTTTGTCGAGCGTTCATGGTCCCGGAAAAGCTGCCCGTTGATCCAGGCGACATCGGGATGCTTGAAGTGGGCTTCGGGGACGGTCATCCCCCGGTCCTCTTCCTTCCAGTCGATTTCCCCGGCGAAGGCGAAACACAGATGGCCCATGCCTTCGAGAACGTGCTTCCACTTGAGAACCTCCAGAGACACTCCGTCGGTGCCTGCCAGGCGTGTGGACACAAAGCCGATGCGCAGGCTGCCTTGATTCGTCGCGCCCATGTCAGTCAGCCTCCTTGGGACAGGGTTTTTTGTTTCAGAACTGATCGCGGAATGCGTCGAATTCGGCGCGCAGCGCCTCGAGTTGTTCGTTCAGGGACCGCACCTGCTCCTCAAGGTCGCTGATGCGCCGGTTTTCGGCGTCGACGGCTTCTCTGGCCGCTTCGGAGCGCGGCGCTGCGGGGGCCTCCTCGGGGATTTCCGGCTCGCCGCAGAGCAGGTGAGCGTAGCGGCATTCCTTGCGCCCGGCCTGGCGGGGAAGCGGGGTCACCATGGTGTCCCCCTCCTTTTCGCGGAGCTTGTTCAAAGTTTCCTGGACTTTGTCCGGGGAGTCGAAGTCGTGCAGGCGTGCACTGCAGGTGCGCAGCTCCCCCACGGTTTGCGGACCCCGCAGCATCAGCACGGTCAGAACAGCGGCCTGCGCCTCGGTGAGATAGTACGCGCTCGTCAGGCACTCCTGGTATTTCGGCACCCGTCCGCCGGCGCTGCTGACCAACAGGGCGAGCTTTTTATCGCGCAGCGTGTCGAGCGCGCGCACCACAGACTTATCATCATAGTCGACCACCGGATCACGGCTGGACTTCTGGTTGCAGGCGTTGACCAGCGCATTCAGTGTCAGCGGATACTGTTCCGGCGTTGTGCGCCTCTTCTCCATCAGCGCGCCCAGAACGCGAACTTCTACGGGGGAAAGCTCGGGAATCGGCATGGTGAGTAATTCTCCTTATAAATCAATGCATGCGAAAACGCAAGCCGTATGTTTTAAGGATTCAGATTCAACCCCGTGTCCCAAGTTGCGCCGGCGGCGAATTCCATGGCCAGGAGGGAATAGGCGGTGACCAGCTCGGGCACGTTCTCCATCCAGCGCCCGGCCTCGGTGTTGATCCAGCTGCCGTCGTCCCGCTGCGAATCGAGCAGGGTCTTCACCATGTCTTTTCGCCAGGGATGGACGTTGCCCTCGTCGTCTTTGAGGATGTCGGTTCCGTACACGGCGAGGCATTTGGCCATGGAGTGGCGGTAGTAGTAGAGTCCCTGTTGTCCCAGGCCTGGATGCTCTTCAAAGGTGTAGTGGCGCTTTGCCCAGTCGAGAGCCGCTTGCACGCGCGGATCGTCGCGGTCGACGCCGGCGTAGATCAGGCTCTTGATGCCGGCGTAGGTCATGCTGCCGTAGCTGTTGAACACTTCTTTTCCGTCTTCGTAGGTGGTGGTTCCGGCCGGGCTGGCGCCGGGCATGTAGAAGAAGCCGCCGTGGTTTTCCTTGTCCGAGGCCAC
>CAZSBQ010000013.1:0-2039 GCA_964604795.1 uncultured Victivallales bacterium
CCATGACCCGACTCGATCTGCATGTTCATACCGCGTTGTCCGCGTGCGCCGAGGATGTGATGAGTCCCCGGCAGGTGCTGGACCGGGCGGAGCGGCGGGCGGTGGATGTGCTGGCCATCACCGATCACAACGCTGTCGTTGCCGCCGAGAGCGCCTACCGCATGGCCCGGACGTCATCCGTTCGGGTTCTGCCCGGCATGGAGATCACAACGCGCGAGGAGGTGCATCTGCTGGCCCTGTTCGATGATCCCAGCCCCCTGCATGAACTCGCCGTGTTAGTTGACTACAATCTGCCGGCCGGCGAGAATGACGATGCTCTGTTCGGATATCAGTTGGTCTACGATGAGCGGGACGAGATCATCGGTGTGGATGACCGCCTGCGCCAAACGGCTGTGATGCTGAGCATCGACCGCTTGGTAGACGAGATTCAGGCATTGGGGGGATTGGCCATTCCCGCCCACGTGTTCCGCCCGCGCAACAGCCTCACCAGTCAACTGGGGTTCATCGATCCGACCGCGGGCTATGACGCCTTGGAGGTCAGGTGGCGATATTGGCAGACTGGGGAATATCAGCTCGGTGACCGCATCGAGGGGTTCGCCGTGATGACTGGCTCCGACGCTCATTTCCTCGAGGATGTCGGGCGACAATGCCTGGAACTCAACGCGCCGGTTTTCACAGTGGCCGATCTCAAGGAGGCGCTGCAGTGAAACGAACGCATGGACACAGGGCGTGAACCCGCCCCATTTGAGAGGGCGAGACTCCCGTCGAGCCGGGATTGCCATCACGGAAACCCCTTGTGTCCTCCGACGGTCCGCCGGGGGCACGGGGCGCGGAGGCCGCGCCCGGCACTTTGTGGGGGCCGGCGCCCCGACGGCCCGTGGGCGGGTCGGGCGCGGGGGCCGCGCCCGGTACTGGGTAGGATCAGGCGCGCACGGCGCCGATGATGTCGGTGACGCGGGCAATGCCGTGGCGGGACAGGTAGGCGTCGAGGCCGTCCACGATGTGGACGGGGGTTTCCGGATCGGCGAAGATCGCGGTTCCGACGGCCACGGCGGTGGCGCCGGCCAGCAGGAATTCGACAGCGTCCTCGGTGGTGCATATTCCGCCCATGCCCAGGATGGGGACATCGACGGCCTGGGCGACTTCGCGGGTCATGCGCACGGCCACGGGTTTGATGGCGGGACCGCTCAGGCCGCCGGTGACGTTGCTGAGCTTGGGGCGCCAGCTGTCGATGTCGATGGCCATGGCGGGGATGGTGTTGATCAGCGAGATGACGTCGGTTCCGGCTTCGACTGTCGCTTTTGCGAAGTCCGCAATGCAGGAAACGTTGGGGCTGAGCTTGGTGATCAGTGGCAGGCTGGTGACGGCGCGCACTGCGGACACCACGGCTGCGGCGGCGTGCAGATCGGTGCCGAAGCTCATGCCGCCTTCCTTGATGTTCGGACAGGAGATGTTGATTTCCAGGGCGTCGATGCCGTCCTTCTCCGCCTCAAGCCGGCGGGCGACTTCGACGTAGTCCTCGACCGTGCGTCCCCAGATGTTGACGAAGACGGCGGTGTCTAGGGTGCGCAGCCACGGCAGGTAGTGGGGATCCTGAATGAACGTGTCGATGCCGGGATTCTGCAGGCCGATGGCGTTGAGCATTCCGCCGAAGACTTCGGCGGTACGGGGCGGGGCGTTGCCGTCGGAGCGGAAGGGGGATACCCCCTTGACGGTGACTGCGCCGAGTTTGTCGAGCGGGACCAGGTCGCTGTATTCGCGGGCGTAGCCGAAGGTTCCCGAGGCGGTGACGACGGGGTTGCGCAGGGGAATGGGGCCGAGTTGCACGCGCAGGTCAGGCATGGCCGCCTCCATCGCGTCGGCCGCGCAGGTTTTCGCGCGCCCGGTTGAGGGTGTCGCGTTCCTTTTGGGTCAGGCTGTCGAGCCCGTAGCTGCCGATTTTGTCGAGGATGCGGTCGACCTCTTTGCTGTCAACTTCGCTTTTGTCGGGGCGGTTTTTCGGGGGGCTGAACGTCGGCATCTCTCGGGCATCGGCGGCG
>CAZSBQ010000013.1:2049-3082 GCA_964604795.1 uncultured Victivallales bacterium
GGGGGGGGGGGGCGGTGGTTCCTCGCGCTTGAATTGTTGTCTGCGCCGCTTGGCGGCGGCATTTTTGCGCGGATTGCGCAGGTTTTTGAAGGCGCCGGAAAAGGGTGCCCAGGGCGGCCGGGTGGTCAGCATCAGGTAGACATAGGCGCCGAAGGCGCCGCCGAGGTGGGCAATGTGCGCGATGTGACCGCCCTGGTTGAGGGCCATGAGCACCTCGATGCCGCCGAACACCAGGGCGAAGGTCTTCAGTTTCATCGGGATGGGGGGGATCAGCAGCACGATGGTCTCGTTGGGAAACATCATCGCCGCACCCATCAGCAGGCCGAACACGGCACCGCTGGCGCCCAGCACGGCCTGATTGGGATACTGCCAGTTGAACAGCAGCCAGGAAAGGCCGCCCACCAGGCCGCTGATCATGTACAGGCGGGTGAATTTGTCCGAACCGAGGCGGTGCTCCAGTCCGCTGCCGAACAGGTACACACCCCACATATTCAGAAGAATGTGGAACAGGGACCCCGGCGAGTGGGCGAACATGTAGGTGATGAAGCGCCAAACCTGCAGGTCTTTGACCGAGCGCGGACGGAGTACCAGCGCGTCGGTGAAGCCGGGCGCAATAAGCTGAAGAACGTAGACTGCGATGTTCGCGATGATCAGGGTCTTCACCACCGACTGCGGAGACGGCGAGTACCGGCGCCCGGGACGTGGGCGCCGGCGCGGTGGCGGTTGCTTCATGTAGTCACGGTCGAATAGCATGATGACTCGAAATGAGGATGAAAAACTTTTGGCGGCAGCGAGCGCGCTCGGCGGGTGCGCCACCGCCGGTCAAACGGAGAACTATACCGCATTCGGCGGGCTCTGCGAACGCAGCTTGCGCAAACGGATGCTTGCGGTATGGTTTTCACGGATTCATGATAATCATGGTTGACCTCGGGCTGAACTATAGTGGCTCTGCCTTTCAGGCGGAGTTGTGAAATATGGTCTCTGTTTCATGGCCCGAGCCTTCCGAGCCGGAGACGCGCAATTGCACCGGCTG
>CAZSBQ010000013.1:3182-7352 GCA_964604795.1 uncultured Victivallales bacterium
GAAAGCCAGTGCCACGCTCGGCCCCAATGCCACCGGCTGGAAAGCCAGTGCCACGCTCGGCCCCAATGCCACCGGCTGGAAAGCCAGTGCCACGGTTGGCGGCGGACATTTTTCTGGAGCATGACGATGCGAATCATCATGATGACAAACACCTATTTGCCCTTTGTGGGTGGTGTGTCGCATTCGGTGAGCATGTTTGTCGAATCGTTGCGTCGGCGGGGTCACGAGGTTTTGGTGGTTGCCCCGGAATACGGGCGAAAAGGGGGGAACGCCCGCGACGAGGAGGATGTTTTGCGGGTGCCCGCCACTCAGAAGCTCACCAAGGGAACCTTTGCGGTTTCGCTGGGCAGCCAGTCCGAACTCATCGACAGGATTCGCGGCGTCGGTCCCGATCTGATCCATTCGCATCACCCTTTTCTGCTGGGCGATACCGCCCTGCGGGCGGCGGCGGCTCTCGATGTCCCCCTGGTTTTCACCTACCATACACGCTACGAATACTACACCCATTATCTCCGGCAGAAGTCCACGACCATGAAGCGGCTGGCCGTCGAGATATCCACTCGCTACTGCAATATGGCGGATCAAATCATCGCGCCCAGCAAAAGCATTGAGCTTCTCCTGGCTGAACGCGGCGTCCAACGTCCGATCGAGGTGATCCCGACCGGCATCGACACCGCACGCTTCAACGACGGCGACGGCCTGCGGTTTCGGCGGGCGCACTGCATCCGGGAGGACGCCTTCCTGGTGGGGCACGTGGGCCGACTGGCGCCGGAAAAGAATATCCGCTTCACGGCGCAAGCCGCCATGGCGTTCATCCGCGAGCATCCGGAGGCCCTGTTTCTACTGGTCGGCAACGGCTCGGAAACCGATGCGGTAACCGCGATGTTTTCCGAGGCCGGACTGCCGCACCACCTGCTGCCCACCGGGGCGCTGAGCGGGCAGGATTTGGTGGACGCGTATCAGGCGATGGATGTCTTTCTGTTCGCCTCGAAAACCGAGACCCAGGGCATGGTGCTTGCCGAAGCCATGTCCGCGGGCGTACCGGTGGTGGCCCTGGACGCTCCCGGCGTCCGCGAGGTGCTCCGGGACGGTGAAAACGGCCGCCTAGCAGAGGCGGAAACCGCCGAATGCCTGGCCGACGGGCTGGCTTGGGTGCAGGAGCGGCTGGCGGAAGCCCCCGACGAACTTCACAACGCATGCCTGAACACCGCCGCGCAGTTCGCAAAGGAGAAAAGCGTGGACGCGCTGGAGGCGCTCTACGCCAAACTCAGAACCGAGCATGACCGGCATCGGGAGACCGACTCCGGCGCCCTCTTTTCGAGCCTGACCGGTCGCATCGAGCGCGAATGGGACATTTGGAGCAACCGGGTTTCCGCCGTTCAGGCACTGCTCCGCGAGGAAGGCGTCGATTTGGAGGAAAAGTAGCCGACGCTACCGGTGGACGGGGAGCGGGGCAGGGTGTACATTTCGCCATCACAAAGAACCACGCGAATTTGAACCATAACGAGGCCAACGATGCGGTGTCCGCGATGCGGCTGCACGGATGACAGGGTGATCGAGACGCGCGCTGCGCGGGACGGCGACTCCATTCGCCGCCGCCGCATGTGCGAGGACTGCGACCACCGGTTCACCACCTACGAAATGGTGGTGCAGAGTGAATTCGTCGTCGTCAAGCGTGACGACACCCGCGAAGAGTTCAATGTGGAGAAAATCCGTCAGGGCATTCAGCGGGCCTGCTGGAAACGGCCGGTGACGGCCGCCGAGATCGACGAGGCGGTCCGAGAAGTCCTGCGCAAGCTTGAGAGCATGCAGGAACGCGAGATTCCCAGCCGCGAGATCGGTCGGCTTGTCATGGAGACTCTGCGCGGTCTCGACGAAGTGGCCTACGTGCGCTTCGCCTCGGTGTATCGTCGATTCCGCGACATTGATCAATTCATCGCCGAGATCAAGGAAATGGGCCGCCCCCAATGATCAAACGCTCCGCCAAAGCACTGCTTGTCCAAACCGCCAACGGCGAATGCGCCAGCTTCTCCAGCGCAAAGCTGTGCCGGGATGTGGCGGCCGCCTTCCGCGCGGCCGGCTGCCGCGAGGATTGGATGGCTGCGACCATCGCCGACACCGTCGAGGATTACGTCCTGCTGCATGCCGACTCCGAGTTCAACAACCCCTTGACGGGGGAGGACTTGGTGCGTCTGGTGCTGCGCATCCTCGCGGATACCGGACTGGATGACGTGGCCGATTGCTATCGTCTGCAGCAACAGCAGAAAGGGAAGGACGAGAGTGCCGTCAACGAGGGATTCGGCAGCGAATGGGACGAGCGGCGAGTCGCCGAAGTGGTGGGGAGTCATCCGGAGACGTCGCAGTCCAACCTGGAGCGAACGGTGACCGCCGTGGTGTCCAGTCTGCGTCACCTGGGCTTTCCGCGGGTCGGCGACACCCTGATTGTCGAGTTGGCCCGTCACCTTTCACCCGTGGAAAAAGCCGCGCCTACCCGACCCGCCACCTCTGCGGCGTCCGGGATTCTGTTTCAGCCCGAGCAGTTGCTGCTGCGCGGCGGGGCCGTATTGTCGGCGTGGGTGCGTGAAGGCAGTGTCGATGTGCTGCCGGTTCGCTCGCTGCTGCCCACCGTGCGCGTTGCGATCAACATGGACTGTTTCTGTCGAGTCGGCGGGCAGCCGCTTACCGAGTTGGTGTTTTTGCCGCGGCTCCGGCGGTTCGTGGCGGACCTGGAGACCGCGGTTCGACGTATCCGCGACGACGTGGTGGCCGAGGTCCCCCATGCCGCCGCCTACCCCGCTCGGGTCACTGTGGTGCGCTTGAACGAGGCTGTGGCATCGGAAATGGGCACCACCGGCACCGCCGCCGTCCGCTTGGCGGGAGAAGCCCGCACAATTATCGAACGCGGTCTGATCCGCGACGAGAACCTGCCCCTGGTCGTGAGATACAGCCGGGGGCCGCTCCGGGAAACGGTCGCGAGAGAGCAGATCGCCCCCGCCGATGTCCTGCTACCCGTTTCATGGGAGTGATCGGTGATCGGTGATTCGGGCGATCAGGACACCCCGGGGCGTGAACTTTCGGAGACGGATTTCGGCAGCTGCCGATAGCTGTCGGCGGCATCCGGCAGCTACCGAAATTCCCTGACATCTCTATCTACAGGCAGGGATGCCTGTAGTACTGCGTAACCTGACACCTCTACAGGCAGGGATGCCTGTAGTACTGCATAACCTGACATCTCTACAGGCAGAGATGCCTGTAGTACTGCATAACCTGACACCTCTACAGGCAGGGATGCCTGTAGTGCTGCAAAACCTGACATCTCTACAGGCAGGGATGCCTGTAGTACTGCAAAACCTGACACCATCAAGCCTTGCAGAAAGCCACAGCCATGTATTCCCATCACCACTGCACAGCCCGTTTTGCTTCGATCCTTTTGATGCTGTTGCTCCTGAGCAGTACGGCTGGATGGGGCGTGCGCGTGGGCACGTATTTGTACACCGATTCCGACACGCTCGCCGACGAGTACCGAGGCGGACTCATCGTGGAATTTGCCGAGCACACGCCGACCCTGGTGATCGCCTATGGGCGGCGCTACCGCAAAGACCGGTATTCCCGCAAGGGAACGGAGGAATCCGAACGAGCGGACTTCAAACCGTTCAAGGCGCGTCTGGAGGAGGGCGGCAGGCGCGCCGTGTTTGCCGCGCTGCCGCCCGATCATTATGATCTGGTTGTTTTGGACGAGGAGGCAATGCTTCTGTGGGAGGGCATCGACATGCTGAGCGACAGTCGGGACATGCAGACGGCGAAAAAGCGGCTTGCGGACATCCGCGCCAGTCTCACTGAAAAGGGGCCCGGCGCGGTGACATGGGAGGCGTTCTTTGACTCCAAACAGTTCGAGCGCCTCGAATCCGCTGACCAGCGCTCCGCCGTTTTTCTCCAGCAAATGCGCCTCGGTCAAGCCTTTGCTGAAAGCGGCGCCCCCTTGAAGGGCAGCGTTCACAGCATCGACATCTGCTGGGTCGAGGAGGCGGAGCGGGACGCGGGCTGGCAGGTCATCACCCGCCAGCAGCTGTATCGCGAGGAACTCGAGCAGCGAACATTTTTTCGCTATCACCATGTTCCGGCTCTGCAGGGGATTCGAGTGGGCCTGCGCGAACGCACCATCGGCCCCGT
>CAZSBQ010000013.1:7452-13842 GCA_964604795.1 uncultured Victivallales bacterium
GTGTCCTTTCGACATTGGCGGGAAGGCCGCCTATAGTATCACCTGAATGCATACCCGCGACAACAGTCGGCATCCGCCCGTCAGCCGGGCACAACCAAGGGGACCATCATGGCACGAAACTCATCGCTGGAACTGCAGACGATTCTTGATGGGTTGCCGGACCTCGTCGAGCGGGTGAAGGAAACAAGGGACGTGATCCTGGGCAATCTGGTCATGCTCGGCGAGATTCCGGCGCCGACATTCGACGAGAGCGACCGCATTGACTTTCTCATGCAGCGGTTCAGCGAATGCGGCATGCAGAACTGCTCGACCGATGAAGTCGGCAACGGCGTCGGCGTGCTGCCGGGAACGGACGGGTCCAGCTCCATCCTGCTGGTCGCTCACCCCGACACTATTTTCAGCCGCAAAATCGACCACACCGTGTCCGTGCAGTCCGACTGCATCGTCGGCCCCGGCGTTGCGGACAACAGCTTGGGGGTGGCCACCCTGGCCTCCCTGCCGACGCTTCTCGAGATGCTTGATGTCCGTTTTCGCTCGGACCTGATCCTGCTGGGCGGCGTGCGCAGCCTGGGTCGCGGCAATATCGAGGGGCTGCGCTTCTTCCTGGGCAACAACAACATGCCCATTCAGACCGGAATATGCATCGAGGGCGTCCAGCTCGGACGCCTCAGCCATTCCTCCATCGGCATGCTGCGCGGCGAGGTCACCTGCACGATCCCGGAACAATACGATTGGACGCGCTTCGGCGCATCCAGCGCCATCGTGACCCTCAACGAAGTGATTACGCGCATCCAGGAGATTCCCCTGCCGCGCCGCCCCAAAACGCACATCTTCCTGGGCTCGATCAGCGGCGGCGGCTCGTTCAACACCATTGCGCGCAACGCCGTCCTGCGCTTCGAGTTGCGCAGCGAATCCGAAGAGATCGTCCGCGATTTGGACGACCAGATTCAGGACATTGCCGCGGAGGTTTCCGCGGAGGCGGGCGTGGATGTCGCCGTGGACCAGTATGCGCGGCGCGAGCCCGGCGGGATCGGGTTCCGGCACCCACTGGCCGCGACGGCGCGAAAGGTGCTCGCCGACCTGCAGATTCAGCCCATGCTGGGGCCGAGCACATCGGAGCTGTCCGCATTCATCGACCGGCACATCCCCGCCATCACGCTGGGGCTGACCCAGGGGGAAAACCTCAACGACGTCAACGAAACCATCTTCATTGACCCCATGTTCAAGGGTCTGGCTCAACTGCTGGCCATTCTGCAGGCCGCCGACAAAGGATGCTGCAATGAAGATTGATCAGTGGCTGCAAACCAACACCTTTCATCACTCCACGTTCTGGGACATGCGGCGGCTCATCGCCGAGAAGGAGCGCCAGGGGCTGAAGGTATCCCTATGCATCCCGACGCTCAACGAGGAGAAGACCATCGGCAAGGAGATCGTCATCTTCCGCTCCGAGCTGGTCAACCGCTATCCGCTGCTTGACGAGATCGCGGTCATAGACTCCGGCTCGGAGGACCGCACGCTCGACGTGGCCGCCTCCTTCGGGGCGGACACGTACCTGTCCGCAGACATCCTGCCGGAACAGGGCTCCAAACGAGGCAAGGGCGAGAACCTGTGGAAGGCGGTGTATCAGCTCACCGGCGACATCATCGTCTACGTCGACGCCGACATCAAGAACATCCACCCCCGCTTTGCCACCGGACTCATCGCCCCGCTGATCCACAACGCGGAAATGAAATACGTCAAAGCGTTCTACGACCGTCCGCTGGCGTTTTCCCAGGGGGTCCGTCCGTCCGGGGGAGGGCGGGTGACGGAGATTCTCGTGCGTCCCATGTTCTCGCTGTTTTTTCCGGAGCTGTCCGCCATCATCCAACCGTTGTCGGGCGAATACGCCGTTCGACGCGAGGTGCTCGAGCAGATTCCCTTCCCTGTCGGATACGGTGTGGAGACCTCCCACCTCATCGACGTCTACAACAAATGGGGCATGAGCGCCTTCGGGCAGACTGATCTCGATCAGCGTGTGCACCGCAATCAGGATACCCGGTCGCTGGGCAAGATGTCCTTCGGCATCCTCCAGACATTTCTCAACCGACTCCAGGCTCTCGGGGTGATCCATGGGCTCCCCGAACTCAGCCACATCCTTCGCCAGTTCCAGGCTGTTGAAAGCACCTTTGAACAGGTCGAGCAGGATATCCGCGAGGAGGAACGTCCCCCGATGATCACTATCCCCGCCTACCGGGAAAAGTTCGGTGTCGAACCGGAGCCCGGCGCATGAGCCGCCCCCCGATTCGCGTGAAAACGCAGGCATTCCGGCATCGCCAGACCAACTTAATCAACCTTATTTCCCTCCGCCCATGCTTCGCGTAGCCATTGTCCATCACCATCTGCGCGGCGGGGGCGTCACCCGGGTTGTCGCCAATGCTGCTGACGCGCTCCGCGACCGCGACGTCCGCCTGGCGGTCCTGGTCGGCGAACCGTCCGCCGAATCCATGCCGGCAAACCTGGCCGTCGAGGTGGTTCCGGGATTGGGCTACGCGAACTCCGCAAATTCTGCGAAGTCCGCAGCCCCCGTCGATTCCGGCGAGCTTCTCCGCCGGTTGAAGGAGGCGGCCGGTCGTGCGCTCGGTGGCGCTCCCGACGTCTGGCACTTTCACAACCATGGACTCGGAAAGAATCCGGCACTCACCCACTCCGTTCACCTTCTTGCCCGCGAGCAGGCGCCGCTGCTGCTGCAGATTCACGACTTTGTCGAGGACGGGCGACCGGAAAACTACCGCTTTCTCCGAACCGGCCTGCGGCAACTGGCGCCCGACGAGGGCCTAAACATCCTCTATCCGGCGGGCGGACGGGTGCATTACGCCCTCCTGAACCAGCGGGACGCACGGGCCTTGGCCGCCGCCGGACTCGCCGAAAAGCGGTGCCATGTGCTCGCCAATACGGTCTTTTTCGAAGACACCCAACCGCGGACGGCACCGCGTGCAACCGATTTCATCGTCTATCCCACGCGGGCCATTCGACGCAAAAACCTCGGGGAGTTTCTGCTCTGGACCCTGGCCGAGCCGGGCTGTCGATTTGCCGTCACCCTGGCCCCGAAGAATCCCGACGCCCGCCGAATCTACGAGCAATGGGTGCAGTTCGCGCACGATGCCAACCTGCCCGTGACCTTCGAGTTTGCCGGGCAAACCAGCCTTGCCTTTCCGCAGGTGCTCGCCGGCGCCGCGTTCGCCGCCACAACCAGCGTTGGCGAGGGCTTCGGACTCGCCTTCCTCGAACCCTGGCTGACCGAAACCCCCGTCATCGGACGCGACCTGCCGGATATCACCCGGGACTTCAAGGACCACGGCATCGATCTGAGCATGCTCTACTCCCGTCTGGACGTGCCCCTGCAGTGGGTGGGCGAGGATGCCCTGAAAGACGCTCTTGCCTGCGAAATGCGCAAATCCTGGCGCAGCTACCAACGCGAGTTCGACCCGGCGGCCGTCGTGGACCGGGCGATGGCCGCCGCCGTGCGCGATGGCAACCGCGTTGATTTCGGACGCCTGAACGAGCCCATGCAGAGAACTGTCCTGCAAAAACTCCAAGCCGACCGCCAGTGGCAGCGCACACTCCGGGAAACCATTTTCGCGCCTGCCGAAGCCGCCCGCCTCCATGCAGTGGCGGACAACCGGCAGCTGGTCCGAAACAACTTCGGCCTGGAAGCCTACGGCGAAAAGCTCGAAGCCCTCTACCGAGACGCTGCGAACTCCGCATCCGAGCCCGTACACTGCCTGGACTCGGCCAAAATGCTGGATGCCTTCCTGGACCCAGCCACCTTCATGCTCCTGCGAACCTGAGTCCGCTTCGGTTATGAGTTGGAAAATGGGGGGCGAGCGACCATAGTATTAGATTTTGGTTGATATCCAAAGCGATGGTCGGTCGAGCATGGGGCACCGAACGTATAAGCACCCACGGGCTTCAGTGCGTGTGTGCACAAGCCCGGACACCCCGGGGTAAAACTCTGCGGCGGAGCAAAGTTAAACAGGCATCCTTGCCTGTTCGATATGTGGCATTCGCTACAGGCAGGGATGCCTGTAGTACTGAACACTGAACACTGAAACCTTCTCAAGTCTCATAGGAGCGGATTTCGTCTGCTCGTGGCCGTTAAACGACGTTGCGGGCGCTGCGCTCGACAAACAGTGAACAGCAGGAGAAAGATATGCCCCGATCCCGGAACAGCAGCAACAGATTCGGCTATCCGGAGTATGTGCCGGTCAGCGAGAAGCGAGCGCGCAACCGCGCCGCGTCCGCCAAACTGCGGAAAAACACCAAAAGCGCGTCCCCCGTCGTCATCGAGGGGCGGACCATCGCGCGCACTTGGTGGGGAAAAAGCTGGAACGCCAACCTCGAGCGCTACGCGGACTACAGCAACCGCATCGGGCGCGGGCGAAGCTATGTCCGGCACGGTGCCGTGCTCGATCTGCGCATCGAGCCCGGTGTCGTCAACGCTCTCGTTCAGGGCAGCCGCTCCAAACCCTACGAGGTGAGCGTTGAAATCAAGCCTCTGACCGATGAGACCTGGGAGAGCCTGCGCGAATCCGCACTGAACCAGCTCGATTCGCTGTCCGACCTGCTGGCCGGAAAATTTCCCGAGTCTCTGCAGGATGCGTTCTTTTCTCGGGGCGACGGTCTTTTTCCGACTCCGGATGAGATTGATTTTCGCTGTTCCTGCCCGGATTGGGCATCCATGTGCAAACATGTGGCCGCCGTGTTGTACGGCATCGGCAGTCGCCTGGACAAAACCCCCGACATGCTCTTTGCCCTGCGCCGAGTCAGCATGGAGGAGTTGGTCGAGAGAACCGTGGACGCCACCGCCGAAACTCTTCTGGACAAGGCGCGAACCGCCGGTGGCGAAGACGTGCTGGACGCCGCCGATCTCGGCGACGTGTTCGGGATCGAGTTGTCAAACGAAACCGAGCCTGCTCCGCAGGCGCCTGCCCCGCCGAGTCCCGGTGACCAACCCCCGCCTGGCAAGTCAACGACAAGAGCAGCGCCGAAAAAGGCCTCCCCAAAGACTCAGCACCCCGAGCCCGGAGGGAAGCGCGGAAAACCGCGCGCCAAGCCCGCAAGCACCAAACCCAAAGTGAAATCCGCAGCGAAAACCCGCCGCAGAACTCCCGCATCATCCCCGAAACACGGCACTATGATCGATCAGCTCATGCGAGCCGTGCCGGCCAAAAGCAAACCGTTCCGCACCGACGACCTGTGCGAGTCTTTGCCCAAATGGTCCAAGTCCCAAGTCAGCAACACGATTCAACGCGCCATTGTCGAGGGTCGAATCGAGCGTGTCGGCCGCGGGCGCTACCAAAGGAAAAATACCCCGTGAACACAGACGAGCCAGCAATCCCCCGCCTGACATGCAAACGAATCGATGTGCGCTTCGATATGGACTGGGATGCTTTGGACGGCGTTTTTGCCGAAGTCGAGCCCATCGAACTCGCCCAGGCTTGGAATGACCGCCCTCAGGAGAACCTCCGACCCGCCGGCGTGCGGACCGCTCGGACCGACGCGTCGCTCCTGGTCTACGCCATCCTCGAGGACGAACACATCTTCAACCCGGTGACCGAACACAACCAGCCGGCCTTCACCAAGGGGGACGTCTTTGAAATCTTTCTGCGCCCGGACGGGCAGGATGCCTACTTCGAATTTCACGTCAATCCCCGGAATCAGAAATTTCAGCTCAGAATTCCCTCGGCTGAAGAGTTTCAGAAGGACCGCGGCGGAAGCGGCATGCCGCATTACTGGTTGATCCGCGACTGGCAGTTCGAAAGCCGGGTGAAGCCGGAGCCGGAACACGCGCGCTGGCGCGTGCTGGTGCAAATCCCCTTGGCCAGGATCATCGAGAAGGGCAGTGCGACGCCGGGGACGACGATGCGTTTTTCCTTCAGCCGATATGACTATCCCGCGCCCGGGCAGCCGCCGATTCTGTCCTCAACCTCCCCGCATCAGCAACTGAATTTCCACCGCCAACAGGAGTGGGGACAGTTGACGCTTCGGTGAGCGGCGATGCAGCAGAGGCGGGAAGAAAAAAGGAGCGGGCGCCACAGAAGCAAGAAAGAGGGTGGGATTCCCCCGACGCCCGGTCTTCGGGCGCGGAGGCCGCGCCCGGTGTTGGGTAGAGGGCGGCGCCCCCGACGCCCGGTCTTCGTGCGCGGAGGCCGCGCCCGGTACTGGGTAGAGGGCGGCGCCCCCGACGCCCGGTCTTCGTGCGCGGAGCCCGCGCCCGGTACTGGGTAGAGGGCGGCGCCCCCGACGCCCGGTCTTCGTGCGCGGAGCCCGCGCCCGGTACTGGGTAGAGGGCGGCGCCCCCGACGCCCGGTCTTCGGGCGCGGAGGCCGCGCCCGGTGTTGGGTAGAGGGC
>CAZSBQ010000013.1:13942-32261 GCA_964604795.1 uncultured Victivallales bacterium
CCCCCGACGCCCGGTCTTCGGGCGCGGAGGCCGCGCCCGGTGTTGGGTAGAGGGCGGCGCCCCCGACGCCCGGTCTTCGTGCGCGGAGGCCGCGCCCGGTACTTGAATGCAAGGGCAGGGGGGTTACCCCTGCTTTTCCACGGCGGCCTGGGCGGCGGCCAGGCGGGCGATGGGCACTCGGAAGGGGGAGCAGCTGACGTAGTCAAGGTCCAGGGAGGCGCAGAACTTGACGCTGCGGGGATCGCCGCCATGCTCGCCGCAGATGCCCAGCTTGATGTCGGGTTTGGCTTGGCGCCCCAGTTCGCAGGCCATTTTGATCAGTTTGCCGACTCCGTCCTGGTCCAGCACCTGGAACGGATCGTAGTCGAAGAACTGTTTGTCCTCGTCCTGCACGTAGGGTCCGAGGAAGCGCACCGAGTCATCCCGGCTGAACCCGCAGGCCATTTGTGTGAGGTCGTTGGTTCCGAAGCTGAAGAAATCGGCTTCCGCGGCGATTTCATCGGCGGTGATCGCGCCGCGCGGGACTTCGATCATGGTGCCGATTTTGTGGGCGATGGTTTTGCCGCTTTCCTCGAAGACGCCTTGGATCGCTTTCTGCGCATGTTTTTTGCAGAAGGCGAATTCCTTGACGTGCCCGACCAGCGGGATCATGATCTCGGGATGAACTTCGATGCCTTCATTTGCAACCGCGACTGCGGCGCGCATGATCGCCTGCACCTGCATTTCGAGGATTTCCGGGTAGATGACCGCCAGGCGGCAGCCGCGGAAACCCAGCATGGGGTTGAATTCATGCAGCGACTCGACGACGGATTTGACCTCGTCGGGTGTGGTGCCGAGCTGCTTGGCCACTTCGGCCTGCCCCTTGTCGTCGTGCGGCAGGAATTCGTGCAGGGGCGGATCGAGCAGGCGAATGGTGGCGGGCCGTCCGTCGAGCACGCGGAAGATGCTCTCGAAGTCGCCCTGCTGCATGGGCAGCAGCTTCGCCAGCGCCTGGCGGCGGTCCTCGAGCGTGTCGGCCATGATCATTTCACGCATGGCGATGATCCGGTCGCCCTCGAAGAACATGTGCTCGGTGCGGGTCAGGCCAATACCTTCGGCACCGAATTTGACGGCGATTTTGGCGTCGTTGGGGGTGTCCGCATTGGTGCGCACGCGCATGGTGCGCAGTTCCTCGACGAACTCCATGAACTCGGCGTAGTCCCGGTAGAGGCGGGAATCGTCTGCGGCCATGTGACCGTTGAGGACTTGGACGATTTCGGAGGGGCGCACCGGGATATCGGCGTTGTAGACCGCGCCGGTGAATCCGTCGATGGCGATTTTGTCGCCTTGTTTGATGACGTGCCCGCGGATGGTCATTTGCTTGGCGGCGTAGTCGATCTTGAGATCGCCCGCGCCGGCCACGCAGGGGCAGCCCATGCCGCGTGCGACGACGGCGGCGTGACTGGTCATGCCGCCGCGCGCGGTCAGCACGCCTTGGGCCACTCCCATGCCGCCGATGTCCTCGGGACTGGTCTCGATGCGCACCAGCACGACGTCGTCGCCGGCCGCCGCCATTTCCTCGGCCTCGTCGGCGGTGAATACCGCTTTGCCGCAGGCGCCGCCGGGGCTGGCGTTCAGGCCGCGGGTGACGGGGGCGATTTCCCGGCTGTCGATCACGTCCTGGTCGAGCACGGGGGCGAACAGCTTGCCGAATTCGTTGGCGGGTACGCGGCGGACGGCGGTCGCCTTGTCGATGAGCCCTTCCTCGAACATTTCCACCTGGGTGCGCAGCCAGGCGAACACCGTGCGTTTGCCGGTGCGGGTCTGCAGCATGTAGAGTTTGCCTTCCTGGATGGTGAACTCGATATCCTGCATGTCCTTGTAGTGCTGCTCCAGCTTGTCGCGGATGTCGACGAGTTGGTTGTAGGCGTCCTCGTTGATGTCCTTGAGTTCGGATACGGACTTGGGGGTGCGGGTGCCGGCGACGACGTCCTCGCCCTGGGCGTTCATCAGGAATTCGCCGTAGAAGGCGTTTTCTCCGGTGGACGGATCGCGCGTGAAGGCGACGCCGGTTCCGGAAGTCTCGCCCATGTTGCCGAAGACCATGGTCTGGACGTTGACGGCGGTGCCCAGCAGGCCGCGGATGTCGTTCATCTGGCGGTATTTGACCGCGCGCGGATTGTCCCAGGAGCCGAATACCGCGTCGATGGCCTTGAACATTTGCTCGTAGGGATCGGTGGGAAAGGGCTCGCCCACTTCCTGGCGGTACACGTCCTCGTAGCGGTCGACCACCTTTTTCAGGTCGACGGCGTCCAGTTCGGTGTCCAGCTCTACGCCTTTATCGTCCTTGACGCTCTGCAGAGCTTGCTCGAACTTGTCGTGCTCAACGCCCATGACCACGTCGCCGAACATCTGGATGAACCGGCGGTAGCTGTCCCAGCCGAACCGCTCGTTGCCGGTCTTTTTGATCATGCCCTGAAGAGATTCCGGGCTTAGGCCCAGGTTCAGGACGGTGTCCATCATCCCCGGCATCGAGACGGCGGCGCCGGAGCGCACGGACACCAGCAGCGGATCGTCCCGGTCGCCCAGCTTCTTGCCCATCAGGTCTTCAAGCTTGCGGACGTGGGCCATGACTTCATCGCGCAGCCCCTCGGGATACTCGCCGTTGTGTTCGCTGAAGTAGCGGCAGGCTTCCGTGCTGATGGTGAAGCCCGGGGGGACCGGCAAGCCCAGGTTGGTCATTTCCGCAAGGTTCGCGCCCTTGCCGCCGAGCAGAGCCTTCTGATCGGACCGAGCTTCTGCTTTACCGTTTCCGAAAAAATAGACGTACTTCTTTTCTGACATACCAAACTCTCTCCTGCTATTGGTTCGTGAAGGAAGCCTCCCGGCCTGAATTATGCGCGAACGACCGCCTGAAAAGCACGAATCCCGGGGCGCTCTTTCGCCGTGAAGCTCGTGCGCAATTCAGGCTCGGGCACGGTCGAGGCGACCGTTGTTTCTTCACAGAATGGGGGCTTGCGATGCTTTGCATAATATAGTAGAATATGCCCGATTGTCGAATTGACCCGCTTGTACGGCAGGGCAATTCCTTTCTGAAGGAGGGGAGCGGCGTGATCTCCCCCCGATGGAGAGGGCGAGACTCCGTCGAGCCGGGGTGACAAGTACTGGAACCCCGGGTGTCCCGTTGAAGGCGGCGGCGACCCACGGATGAAGAGGGAATCCCACGGATGGCAAAGCCGACCCACGGATAAAGAAGGCACAGGAAGAAGGGGAAGGTGCCTGTAGGCATTAATGATCTGCAAAGAAACCGGCATAATGTTTACGTATGTTCTTTACCCTATTCCCCTTGATCCATCCGTGGGTCGGCTTTGCCATCCGTGGTATTGTAGCCATAAGAAATTGAGCCTCGACCGGTTCGCCGCTGAAGCCGCCGTTTATACTAACGCCGTCAGCAATTGCCAGGCGAGCCAGGCGGGTCATTCTCCACCCCCTACTGATTAGAGGGCGCGGCCTCCGCGCCCGGCCGACGCGCCCCCCCCCGGTCGTCGGGGGCGCCGACCTCTACTTTTCCAGGTGAAGGCGACCCGCGCCGCCGTTCGCCCGACGGCGGGGCTCGACGGAGTCTCGCCCTCTCAATGCGTCCCGCTCGAGTTTTACATCCTCACACAATCTGTTGCAGAAAAGAACGTTGCCATTCAGAAAAGAATTGCCCGGCTTGCGCGGTTGCGCTTTTTTGTTCTACTTGCACGAGAAAGCTGTGATTGCTTATACTCCGAAGATTCCCGCAGGTACTATGGGGTCGGGGAGCGGCGCTATTTGGTACCCGCGGGCTTCAGCCCGCGCATCCGGTTCATGCGGCCTAAAGGCCGCAGGTACTATGGGTTCGGGGAGCGGCCTGCCCTTGCGTTTTTGATTGGAGGGATGAAAGTACCCGCATTCCCGGACTGGCGCGCATTTTCGTGCGAAGTCCGCAAACCCATGCATGGTCAAGGAACAGCCAGTGAACAGTGAAGGTTCAACCAAGTTCTCGTCGCTTTTCTCCTCCAGGGAGACCTTGTGTCAGGTTGAGGCGTCGACTCCGGAAGAGGTCATCAAAGATCTGCTCACTCGCTTGGCCTTGGAGCGGGGCATCGGCAATGTCGACGAGGCCTTCGACGCCGTGATGGAGCGGGAGGCGCTGCAGAGCACGGTTCTGGCGCCCGGTCTGGCCATACCTCACGCCCGCCTGGAGTCCGTGGACGAGCTTCGCGTGGGGGTTGCCAACTCGCGGGAGGGGATTGCCTTCGGTGACGAGACCGTTCACTTGGTGGTGCTGATTCTGGCGCCGAAGCAATCACCGGCCTCCTATTTGCAGGCGGTCAGTTCGCTGGCGCAGATGTGCTCCGACGAGGAGTTCGTTCCCACTGTGGCCGATATGGAGAAGGCGGAGGATGTCTGGCGTTTCTTTGATCGGGGGGGGGTTGTGTTGCCCGCCTTTGTGTGCGCGGGCGACATTATGAATACGAATGTGGAAACGCTCGGGGAGACCGATACGCTTCAGACCGCCATCGACAAGCTGGTCACGTCCAACGAGCTGGACATGCCGGTGGTTGACTCCGAAGGCGAGCTGGTGGGTGTGGTCACGCTCATCGAGCTGATGAAGGTTTGTCTGCCCGACTACATACTCTGGATGGAGGACCTGTCGCCGATCATCAATTTCGAGCCGTTTGCCGAAATCATCCGCAACGAGGCCAACACGTGGCTGAACGAGATCATGTCCGTGGACTACGCGGCCGTTTCCGAGGAGGTGCCGGCCATTCAGGTGGCCAAGGAGATCATGCGGCGGGGCACTCGGGTATCGTATGTGGTTCGCGGGCGCAAGCTGGTCGGGCGGATTCGAATTCAGGATTTTGTCAACAAAGTGCTGCGGGAGTAGTCAGCGATGGACCATGCGACAACCACAACCAACGGGGGCGGCAATCCGCTGCTGATTCGCGGTCCGCTGTTGATCCTGATGAGTCTGGCCGCAGCGTGGCTGGCCAATCTGGCCGGTTTCAATCAGCAGCAGATGATGTCGTCGTCGATTTTCATCATGATCATTGGCGCGACGCTGCTGTTCTGGGAGTTTCGTCTGGCCATTGCCTTTGTGGGGATTGCGTTGCTGCTGGGGTTTCGGGCGTTGACTTTGGAGAGTTTCATCGAATCCAGCGAGCTGGACATCATTCTGTTTTTGGTTGGCATGATGGTCACCGTGGGGGTGCTCAAGGAGCTGGGTCTGTTCACGTGGATCATTCAGACGGTGATCAGTTTGAAGCGGATCAACGGGGTGGGCTTTATCGCCATCATTGTGATCATGTCCGCGCTGATGGCCTGCACGGTCGACGAGGTGACCTCCATCGTTTTTGTCTCCACGCTGATTTTTCAGGTGTGCGACACGTTGAAGCTGCGTCCGATCCCCTTCATTATGATTTCGGTGATGGCGACGAACATTGGCTCGAGCGGCACCATGCTGGGCAACCCGGTGGGCATTCTGATCGGCTACAAGGCGGGCTTCACGTTCAACGACTTCATTGTCTGGTCCTTCCCGATCATGATGGTCGCGCTGATGGCGACCCTGGTTTTGCTGCTGGTTTGGTACCGCAAGGACATCCAGCTGCTGTCGGAACGGTTGCAGGCCCGTCGCGACATGGGGCTTGGCCTGGGACCGCTGGTCAAGGTGCCGTATAAGCGCGGCCTGATGATCCTGGTCGGTCTGATTTCCCTGATCGCCTCGCACCACTGGCTGGAGAACGTGCTGGATCTTGAGAAGAACACCATTCTGATTGTTGCCCCCCTGTTTGTCGCCGGCCTGCTGATGATCTGGCGTCACAAGCGGGCTCGCCACTACATTGAGGAAGAGGTGGAGTGGTGGACGCTGATGTTTTTCATGATGTTGTTCGCCGTGGCCGGCACGCTGGAGCATACCGGTGTGACTGCGCGCATCGCCGGCGACTTTGCGCATGCGTTCGAGGGCAGCCCCGGCTTGCTCATGCCTGTCATCATTGTGGTTTCCGCGCTGGGATCCGCGTTTGTGGACAACGTTGTGTTTGTGGCGGCGTTCATCCCGGTGGTGCGGGAATTGAACACCACCGAGTTCTGGTGGGCACTGCTGTTCGGCGGCTGTTTTGGCGGCAACATCACCATGATCGGATCCACGGCCAATATTGTCGCTCTGGGCATGCTCGAAAAGCGCTGCCGCGCTCAGGTCAAATTCGGCGAATGGCTCAAAATCGGCTCCGTCGTCGGCGCGGTCACCTGCCTGATCGCCTGGCTGGGGCTGGTCATCCTGTCCCCGTACATGCCGGAGATGCCCGAGACATCCGAGGTTCCCGAACCGATTCAGCAGCTGGAGACCTCTGAAACAGCCGAGTAGCCGGGACAACTCGTCTGCCCAAACGGGAAACCCAAATCAGGGATGGAGCGGCGCCTGAGTTCATGGCCTTTTTGCGTCACCACAGCTTGATGGGCAATTCGTATACGTACACCAAGCTGTAGTAGATTCCGGCCAGGATGAAGACCACCCCGGTGATTCGGCGCACCCAGCGTTCGATCTGGCTCAAGCGATTGAAGGCGCTGCCCAGCCGCTGCGATGCAAACGCGATCAACAGGGCGAACACAAGAACCGGCGCGGCCGTGCCGATGCCGTACACCGTCGGCAGAATGAAGATCGACTCGTTGGCCGCCGACAAGGGGATCAGAACACCGAAGAACAAGCCGGCCGAAACCGGGCAGAATGACAATGCAAACAGAACGCCCAGCAAAGCCGACCAGCCGATGCCGCCCTTCGCGGCTCGGTCCTGCATTCCGCTGCTCACCAGCGTGACGGAGACGGCGGACCCAATAAGCCCCAGCAGGAGCATGCCGACCAAAATCAGGATCGGACCGAGCGCCTGGTTCAGGTAGCGCTGCAGAAAAACGGCGATTTCTCCGCTGGTCAGCAATCCCGCCATGATGAGCGCCCCCAATCCCAGATAGGCTGCCGTGCGTCCGAGGGTATAGAGAACCCCCGACAGGACAACGGTCCGCATTTTGTCGACCTTGCGCGCAATGAAGCTGATGGCCGCGATGTTTGTCGCCAGCGGACACGGGCTGATGGAAGTCAGGATGCCGAACCAAAGAGCTGCCGGAATCGCCGCCCAGGTCATGGCTCGCCTCCTTTGCCGAGACTGTCGCGAATCGCGCTTCGCACGTACTCTTTGAATTCGTCCGGTTTGTGCACCTTGGCCCACACCTCGTCCAAGCGCTTGAAACTTTGTTCGGCGCCGCCCTCGAAGCGGGCCACCACGACGGTGCTCGAAGAGACGTTGTAGCGCTTGGCGAAGGCGGTGTTCTTCATGTAGTCCACTGTCTGGAAGTCAAGCCGTCCGGCTTCCATTTCCGCCGCGAACTTGTTCTCGACCAATTCGCGGGTGAGCCATTCGATCTGCCGACATTCTTCGCAGCGGAAGGTCATGTGCGCGGCGTACACCACCACCTGGCCCGGATTGCCTGTTTTCGTGTTCCGCATGGATGCATCTCCGGAATCGTCCGAGGGCGACTGAGGCGCGGTGCGGCGTCCGGCGGCGAACCCGACCGTGACCAGAACAAAGCCCAGCAGCAGGCGGCAAGTCCAGGTTTTCATCGCCTCAACAGTGATGCTCACGTGTCTTTCACTCCGCTTTTTTCAAGCCATTTTCGAACCTGTTCCTCCGGCATGAATCCGGTGTGGGCATGCACCTGCTCGCCATTTTCGTCGAAAAACACGAGGTGCGGGATGCCGCGAACTCCGTAGCGCGACGCAAGAAACTGCTGCTGCTGGGCTTGCACGAACACCACGTCGAGTTGTCCCTGATATTCCTCGGCGAGTTTTTCGCGGATCGGTTCCATCATTGCGCAGGGCTTGCATCCCTCGGCGCCGAAATTGACGAATGTGGGTTTGCCGTTCGCGCGGGCGATGTCAACCGGGTTGTCCAACAGGCGCTCGGCCTGTGTCCCAACCCATTCGGTCGACAGGGCGATCGTGGTCTGATTGCCCAAGTCGGCAATGTGGTCTTCGATGATTTCCTGCGCCTTTTGCTGGTGGAGGTGCTCGCGGATGCGGGTTTTGCCCTCTTCCAGCGAGGTGTCGTCCAACAGGTCGGGGTTGTCCCCGTAAAACGTTTCCACCTCCTTGTCGGTCACTTCGACCTCCGCGACCAGCTCCGCGAAATACCGGCTTAAAAGCTTGGCTTCATCAAGCGCGTCGGCACCCTCGATTTGCCGGCGGGCGCGCGCGGCGAGCAGATCCTGCGCGGCCTTCTGTTCCAAAGCGAAGAATTGGTTCCGCTTCAGTTGCTCGCGCATCGCCTCCGGCGCTTGTTCAATTTCGGCTTCCAGGTCGGCTTCGGTCACGGACACGCCATCCGCCCGCAGCAGTGTGCCGTCGGGAAGTTCGACCAGCCGGGCGCGGCGCAGAGCACCGTCCGTCAGGGTGGGGTACAGCTCCTCAAGCACGGGCGCGTCCTCGGGAACCTCCGGCATAGGGGGCGCAGCCGCAGCCGAAGAAGATTGCGCCTCGTCGTCCTGCGCATTGTCGGACTCGGCATCGGTGCCGCCGCAGCCCGCACTCCACACCATCAAGCCCAGTCCCATCACTCCCAAGGCCGCTTTCAAAAGGCGGGACATCCGCGTACGATTTGTTCTTTGGTTCCGCATATTGGTTTTATCCTTGCTGCTGTGCGGTCATTTCCGCGCCCTTGGCGGCCGCCTGGGCGATTGTCTCCTCGGTTACGGCCGTGCTGCCTTTTTCCATGCCCAGATCGGCCAGCTGGAGATGCTTGTACTTCGTGAAGCCGGCCTGCTCCAGGCAATGCTTCACGCAGTTTAGCGGACAGCCGTCGATGGCCAGCACCGCGTCCGCCGCTTCGGTCGTTTCCATGATGCCGTTGACTCGACCGCCCACCCCCGCCAGACAGAACATCGCGCCGCTGCCGTCGCGCGTCATCCGGCGCGCCGCCTGGTCGGCGACCGCGCCAACATCCGCCGCGCCCGAGCAGGCGAAGACCAGCGTCTTCCCACCGCAGCATCCGGTTTTCCGTTGTGTGCTCATCGTCGCCATCCTCCATTTCTGTGCTCGCCCACTGATTACTGACCACTGACCACCGCTCACCCTCCCTAAGTCAGCATTGTCTCAATTTCCGCCGCCGACGGGACTTTGCCCGCGACCTTGACGTCGCCGTCGACGACCAGCGCCGGGGTCATCATGACGCCATACTTCATGATGTCGTCGATCTCGGTCACCTTCTCGATTTCACAGTCGACGCCCGCCGCTTCGGCGGCGGCCTCGGCGTTTTCCGCCAGTTTTTTGCACTTTGGGCATCCGGTGCCCAGAATTTGAATCTTCATGTGTGCTTCTCCTTGGTGTCGGGGGGACAAAAGTTGGCTGATTCGCCAAGTTTGACGTTGTCGGCGCTCGGAAGTTCCGCGTGTTCATCGGGAGGTCGGCGGGCTGTGCTCGGTGTGAACTCCGGCTTTCGGGGGGCAGCGTCTTTGCTGTGCGGCCTGTTGCCGCGCCTCGCGTGCCTGATTTTCCAGAACGGCTTCGACGCAGTTGAAGAAGTTGAGCACGCAGGGAACCTTCAGACGGTAGAAAACCTGCACTCCGCGCTTGTCGTGCTCCACGATCCCGGCATCCTTCAGAATTGAAAGATGCTTCGAAACCGTGGAAAGATCCGCACCGACCAATTCGCGGAGTTCGCACACGCAGCGCTCGCCGCGCGACAACTCGTCGACCATCATCAGTCGACTGGCATGCCCAAGCGCCTTGATGGTGCGCGCCCTGATTTCGAATCTTGCTCTGTTTGCCTCATTCATCGGTCATTCGCTCAGCCCTGCGGCATGGTTGATTTTGTTCATGACAGTTGTCAATATAGCCAAGCAATGCGCTTGTGCAAGCCTGCGAGCAATTTTGTTTGTTCTTCTTCAATATTGATGCGCTCGTACGCAGCACTGTTTCAGTCTTTGGAGAGAACTCGGATATGATTTTTGTGAATCGATGGTACAGTCTGTTGTTCCGACCAATCTGGCACCGCAATAATAAACGGAGACGACATGATGAACGGATATGACAACCAGCCGCCGGACATTGGCAGGATCGTGCAGGAATTCTACCGCAAGGGTGGGGCGAGTCTGATCATCGGGATTGTCGTGGTGGTCCTTGTTGCGGTGGGGATCATGAGTTCGGTGTACAGCGTCCAGACCGAGGGCCGGGCGGTGGTCAAACGCTTCGGCAAGGTGGTGGCCATTCAGGATCCCGGTCTAAAGTGGAAGCTCCCGTTCGGCATCGACAGAGCGTATTTCGTGCCGACCAAACGCGTGCTCAAGGAGGAGTTCGGCTTTCGTACCGTCAAGCCCGGTCAACGCACAACCTATGCCAAGGACGAGCAGAGCAGCCGGGAATCACTGATGCTGACCGGGGACCTGAATGTCATCGATGTGGAATGGGTGGTTCAGTACCGCATAACCGATCCCGAAAAGTTCCTTCATGCCGTCCGCAAACCCCGGGAAACAATCCGGGACACCAGTGAAGCCGTGATGCGGCGGATCGTCGGCAACCGTGTCGGACGCGATGTGGTGACCGCCGGACGAGTGGCAGTGGCCTCCGAGGCGCAATCCGAACTCAAGCGCATTTTGGACAGTTACGATTTCGGCGTCAGCGTCCAGCGCGTCGAGCTGCAGGACGTCACGCCGCCCGATCCGGTCAAGCCCGCCTACAACGAGGTCAACGAAGCCCAGCAGCAGCGTGAGCGGCTGATCAACGAAGCCGAAAAATACAAAAACCAGATGCTGCCCAAGGCCCGAGGTGAAGCCGAGCAGACTGTTGCCGAGGCGGAAGCCTACAAGGCGGAGCGGGTGAACCGAGCCAAAGGGGAGGCTGCCCGCTTCACCGCCGTGCTCGAGGAATACGCCAAGGCCAAGGAGACGACGCGCCGCAGGCTTTTCCTGGAGATGATCGACGATGTCCTGCCCAAGCTGGGCAAGGTCTATGTGATTGATCCGTCCCAGAACGCGCCGCTTCCGCTGCTCAATCTCGGCAACGATGCCCTGGGCGGCGGAACCAAACGATAAACTTCCGGTGTGCAATACCGGTCATGAACGAACACAACAGAGGAAAGATGCAATGAGACACGGAATTGGATTTGTTGCGGGGGTGGGCGCGGCGGCAGGGTTGCTGGTTGTCGGCGGCGTGCTGCTGTTCGCCTCCGCGTACACCGTTGACGAGGCGGAGCAGGTGGTTGTTCGACAGTTCGGCAAACCAGTGGGGGACCCCGTCACCGAACCGGGCCTGCACTTCCGAGTGCCGTTTGTGCAGGACGTGCGCCGGTTTGACAAGCGAATACTGGTGTGGGACGGCGACCCGAACCAGATTCCGACCCGCGGGAGGGAATACATCTCCATCGAAACCACCGCCCGCTGGAAGATTGTCGACGCACTGCGCCTGCTGGAAAGCGTCCGCGATGAGGCGGGCGCGCAGTCGCGCCTGGACGACATCATCGACTCGGTCGTGCGCGACAAGATTTCCAGCACCGAGCTGGTCGAAATCGTCCGCTCCAGCGACTGGGAAGTCAGCGAGGAGGAGCTGGAAAAAGTCAAAGCCATGAAGTCCGGAGACCTGCAGGACGATTTGACCCGCGAAGTCCGCATGGGCCGGCAGAAGCTCACGCGCAATATCCTGGCCGAAGCAAGCAAGGGGATGCCGGAAAAGTACGGCATCGAGCTTGTCGATGTGCGCATCAACCGATTGAACTACATCCCCTCGGTGCGCAAGCAGGTGTTCAACCGCATGATCAGCGAGCGCCAGCGCATCGCCGAACAGTTCCGGTCCGAAGGACAGGGCGAGGCCGCCAGCATCCGCGGTGAAACCTCCCTCGAACTGGCGAAAATCCGCTCCGAAGCCATGCGCAAGGCCGAGGTTAAGCGCGGTGAGGGCGACGCCGAGGCGACCGCCATTTACAATCAAGCCTATGCCGAGAATCCCGAGTTCTACAAGTTCTCGCGAACCTTGGAAAGCTACGGCGATTCCCTCTCCGAAAAAACCGTGCTGGTTCTCGGCGCCGACTCGGAATACTTCGAGTACTTCCGCGGTGTGGAACTGAAATGACGGGGCGCCGTTCAGTTCCATCACCGTTGCGGGTCTTGGGGTGGCGGGCGTTCGCGGATTCGGGGAAAAGGCCGAACTCGCTTATTCGGGGGCGTTCGCGGGATCTTCGGGCTCGTTGTCCGGTTCCTGCGGCGCGTTAGCCTGCTGCTGGGCGAAGTAGAACAGGGTTTCCACTTCCTGTTCGAGGTTGACGTTGTGCACCACGCAGTTGCGTGCGCCGCGCAGCTGGATGGGGGCGAAGTTCAATACACCCCGGATGCCGCTGCGGATCAGTTGGTCCAGAACTTGGGAGGCCGCCGCCTCGGGCACGGTCATGATGGCGATGCGGATTTCGTGCGCGGTCACGAATGCCGGCAGTTCGCTTATGTCGTGGATGGGAATGTGCGCGTCCGGATTGACCAGCGCCGGATCGCTGTCGAAGCCCGCAACCACGCGAATACGCTCGCGCGCGAATCGATTGTATCCCATCAGCGCGCTGCCGATTTTGCCGCAGCCCACGATGATCAGAAGCTGCTCGCGGGTTTTGCCCAATATCTCGTTGAGATGCTCTAGGGTCGCCTCAACCGGATAGCCCGCCTTGCGGTTGCCCGATATCTCAAAGTGCGCGAAGTCCTTGCGGACCTGCGAGGCCGACAGCCCCAGGGCGTCGCCGAGATTCTCGGAAAACACGCGCTGAAAGCCCAGCGTCTTGAGCTTCAGCAGCACATGCCGGTAGTTCGACAGGCGATGGATCAGCTCCCAGTTGGCCACGGTGATGTTGTTGGTCGTGCTCATGGTTTCGCGTGTTTTGGCGGTGGTCGGTGTCCGGTGTCTGGTTGTCGGTTATGCGGTCTGTTGTGAACAGGCGAGACGCCTCTTTTGCTTTTTTGGGGTGCAGTTGTTTGCCGGAGAGAAGTTTAGCGGCGCGGCTGCGGAATGCAAGCCGTTACATGCACCATTTGTAACAACAAATCCTTGAACTTGCCTGCAAAGCCGTTATATTGCACGCTTCAGGCAACATTTTTTCAGTGGGGCTGCTATTTTCGGCGGGATAAGGGGGTGGTTCGGCTGTCCGATTTTTCAAGGAGACATGCAGGCATGAAGATTGAGCACAAGACGTTTGAGGGGCCGATCGGCAGCGACAATGTCGTGAACGACCGCGCCGATGAGCGCGCGCAGCTGGAGGCGTACATCGACTCGTTGCCGGTGGGCGATGACCGCGAGCGCAACCGCGGACTGTTGATTCAGTGTCTTCACCGGGCGCAAAGTTTGTTCGGATATCTTCCGGAGAGCGTGCAGCTGTTTGTGGCCGACAAGCTGAAGCTGCATCTGTCCGAGGTCTACGGGGTGGTCAGCTTTTATTCGTATTTCACGGAGACTCCGGTGGGGCGGTACCAGATTCATGTCTGCACGGGCACGGCCTGCTTTGTGAAGGGTGCGGACAAGGTGCTCGAGGAGTTCCGCCGTCACCTGGGCATCGAGGACGGTCAGACCTCGGAGAACGGCATGTTTTCGCTGGGCTCACTTCGTTGCGTGGGGGCCTGCAGTTTGGCGCCGGTGGTGATGGTCAACGACAAGGTGTACGGCAAGGTGACCGCGAAAATGGTTTTGGACATCATCGACGAGTGCGAATAGCAAATCCCGGACCAGAAAGGGATTCCCGCCGCCACTGTTCATGCGGAAAGTTAACCAGGCATCCCTGCCTGTTCGAAACGTGACATTCGCTACAGGCAGGGATGCCTGTAGTACTGCAAAAGCCTGACACCTGAACACTGACAACATCTCAAGTCTCATAGGAGCACAAACCACCGAACGCGAGAGTACCCACGGGCTTGAGCCCGTGTGCACACGCTTCGGACACCCGCAAGGAGACTTCCCCCAGACGGCCTGAAGGCCGGTGTTACCAGGGGAAGTCTCATAGGAGAACCGATCAATGATTCAGACACGTGACGAACTGAAGAATCGCGCCTTGGAGTTGGGCATGGAGCAGGCGCGCGGTCCGCGCAGCCGCATCCTGGTGTCCATGGGCACCTGCGGTGTGGCTGCGGGCACCACGCCTGTGCTGGAGGCCGTCCGCCGGGAAGTGGAGAATCGCGACCTGGCCAAGGCCTACGAGGTCGTCGAGACCGGCTGCATGGGGCTGTGCCACAGCGAACCCTCCATCGAGGTGGTCGACACGGTAAGCGGCAACAGCGCGTTCTACGTCAATGTGAAGCCGGAGCAGGCGGCGGCCATCGTCGAGGCTGGCGCCTACGAGGCCGCTGGCGTCGAGGAGTTGCCCCGCAACTGGCACTATCCGGAAATGGAGGAGAACTTCAACGACTCCATCCAAACACGCATCGTGCTGCGCAACAGCGGGCGGATCAATCCCGAAAGCCTGGACGCCTATCTGATCAATTCGGGGTATCAGGGGCTGGCTAAGGCGTTGGACGAATTTTCTCCGGAGGACGTGATCCAGTTGGTCAAGGATTCCGGGCTGCGCGGTCGCGGCGGCGGCGGTTTTCCCGCCGGCGTCAAATGGGGGTTTGCCGCGGCGCAGGACAGCGACGAGAAGTTCATCATCTGCAATGCCGACGAGGGCGATCCCGGCGCGTTCATGGACCGCGCCGTGTTGGAGGGGGACCCGCATGCGGTCCTCGAAGCCATGGCCATCGCCGGCTACGCCATCGGGGCGCACGTGGGCATCATCTACATCCGCGCCGAGTACCCGCTGGCCGTCAAGCGGCTGCAGATCGGCATCGACAAGGCCAAGGCCGAAGGCCTGCTCGGCGACGACATCCTCGGCAGCGGCTTTTCCTTCGACATCCAGATCAAGTACGGCGCCGGCGCCTTCGTGTGCGGCGAGGAAACCGCGCTGATCCACTCCATCGAGGGCAAGCGCGGCGAGCCGACCTTCAAGCCGCCGTATCCCGCCGTCTCCGGCCTGTACGGCAAGCCGACCATCGTCAACAACGTCGAGACCTTCGCCAATCTGCCGGCGATCTTCCGCAACGGGGTCGATTGGTTCCGCAAGGTGGGCACGGCCGAATGCCCGGGGACCAAGGTGTTCGCCCTGGCAGGCAAGGTCAACCGGGTCGGGCTGGTGGAGGTGCCGATGGGAACCACGTTGCGCGACCTCATCTTCACGGTCGGCGGCGGCATCACCGACGGCAAGGCCTTCAAGGCGGTTCAGACCGGCGGACCCTCCGGCGGCTGCATCACCGACAAGAACCTCGATCACCCGATCACCTACGAGTCGCTGCGCAAACTGGGCTCGATGATGGGCTCCGGCGGCATCATTGTCATGGACGAGGACGACTGCATGGTCAACGTGGCCAAGTTCTTCCTCGAATTCACTCTGGACGAGTCCTGCGGGAAGTGCACGCCCTGTCGGATCGGCAACAAGCGACTCCATGAAATGCTCGAGGAACTCTGCAGCGGGAAGGGCACCGAGCAGACCCTGCAGAAACTGAGCAATCTTTCGCGCACAATCAAGGACACCGCGCTCTGCGGCTTGGGGCAGACGTCGCCCAATCCGGTGCTGTCCACCATGAAGCAGTTCGAGGACGAGTACCGCGAGCATGTCTACGACCGCAAGTGCCGCGCCGGTGTCTGCCGCAAACTCATCACCTTTGTCATCAACGACAAGTGTGTGGGCTGCACGCTGTGCGCACGCACCTGCCCGGTCAACTGCATCAGCGGCGAACGCAAGCAGAAGCACGAGATCGACCAGAGCCAGTGCATCAAATGCGGACAGTGCTACGACGTCTGCAAATTCCACGCCATCGACCGAGTATAGGCGGACCGTTCGGGCGGCGCTCGGAGCACATCCGGCCGCCGTTCCGCCGGACGCGACGATATTTGAAACAAGCTCGCAATCAGCATCAACCATAAGCCATAGGTACCGACATCATGGTCAATGTCACCATCAACAACCAGCCCATCCAGGTGTCCAAAGACAGCACCATCCTGCAGGCGTCGCGCCAGCTGGGCATCCATGTCCCCACACTGTGCCACCTCGAGCTGGACTGCTTCGAAGTCGAGCACCGCATGGGCTCCTGCCGGGTCTGCGTGGTGGAAGTCGAGGGTCGTCCCAACCTGGCCCCCGCCTGCTGCACGCCGGTGATGGACGGCATGGTCGTTCACACCAACTCGATCCGCGCCATCAATGCCCGCCGAACCATGCTCGACCTGATTCTCTCCGACCACCCCAAGGACTGCCTGACCTGCGCCAAAAACGGCAACTGCGAACTGCAGACGCTGGCCGCCGACCTCGGACTCAACTACGTCCTTTACCAAGGCGAGATGACCGAATACCCACTGGACAACGCCAACGAGGCCATTGTGCGCGACCTGGACAAGTGCATTATGTGCAGGCGCTGCGAGACCGCCTGCAACGAGGTGCAGACCGTCGGCATCCTGTCCGGCGTGCGGCGCGGCTTCGAAGCCGTCGTTGCTCCCTCGGAGGAACGCCCGCTCGGCGAGACCAAATGCGTGTTCTGCGGCCAGTGCGTGGCCGCCTGTCCAGTCGGCGCGCTGACCGCCATGAACCGCACCTACAGCGTTTGGCGCGCTCTCAACGACAAGAGCAAAACCGTGGTGGTGCAGACTGCGCCTGCAGTGCGCGTCGCCGTGGGCGAGGAGTTCGGCATGGAACCGGGCGGCGTCGCCACCGGCAAACTGGTCTCCGCGCTGCGTCACCTGGGCTTCGACCACGTCTTCGACACGGACTTCGGCGCGGACCTGACCATCATGGAGGAGACCACCGAGCTGATCGAACGGGTCAAAAAGGGCGAGAACCTGCCCATTCTCACCTCCTGCTGCCCCGGTTGGGTGAAGTTCTTCGAACACCAGTTCCCCGACTTGATGCACATCCCGTCCTCGGCCAAGTCCCCCCAGCAGATGTTCGGCGCGGTGGCCAAAAGCTACTTTGCCGATAAGATCGGCGTCAAGCGCGAGGACATTGTCGTGGTCTCCGTCATGCCGTGTCTGGCCAAGAAGTACGAGGCGGCGCGCTCCGAACTGGCCTCCGACGGCAATCGGGACGTGGACATCGTCATCTCCACGCGCGAGTTCGCGGCCATGTGCCGCGAGGCAGGCATCCACTTCGACAACATCGAGGACTCCGACTACGACGATCCCCTGGGCGAGTCCACCGGCGCGGCCGTCATCTTCGGCGCCACCGGCGGCGTGCTCGAAGCCGCTCTGCGCACCGCTGCGGACTGGCTGGCGGGAGAAGACCTGGAGTCTGTCGATTTCGAGGCCGTCCGCGGCATGCAGGGCATCCGCGAGGCGAGCGTCAACGTCGCCGGCATGGAACTCAAAGTGGCGATTTCCTCCGGACTGGGCAACGCGCGCACCCTGCTTGAATCGATCCGGCGAGGCGAAGCCGAGTACCACGCCATCGAAATCATGGCCTGTCCCGGCGGCTGCCTCAACGGTGGCGGACAGCCCTACATCCATGGCGACACCGAAATTCTTGAAAAACGCCGCCAGGCCATCTACAGCATCGACACCGGCAAGGGCATTCGCAAGTCCCACGAAAACCCGTCGATCAAAGCCCTCTACGAGAACTATCTCGGCGAACCCGGCAGCGAGCGCGCGCACGAGTTGCTCCACACCCAATACACCTCCCGCGGCAATGCGTGATCAAACCGCTCTCGCCGGCCAATTGATCTGCGACGAGCGGGGAACTACATTTTCATACGGTTCCCGAAGCAGTCTACTCCATCGGTATCGAGTGAGTGACCGAATCCGACATTTCATTCATAGAGCTTCGGTGTCGGTGCCGCCGCCACCTCCGGCGTGCTCGCGGGCGCATTCACCGTCCCTGGGCCGCCGATGATCGTGTACCTGTACAACATCGAATCGGACAAAATGCAGGCCAAAGCCGACATTCAGTTCTACTTTTCCGCCATCAACTTTTTTATCTTCCCCTTCTACATAGCCACCGGTTTCATCGACGGACGCGTGACGCTGAGCGGACTCGTCCTCGCCCCCATGGTTGTGCTGATCTCCTGGGCTGGTGTCCACGTCAGCCACCGCCTGCCCGGAAATGCATTTGCGAACCTCGCAAATGCTTTTTTGCTGGTGCTCGGGCTATTCATCGTTTTCAAGCACTTGGCGTGATTCGTGAGGCCGGGGTGTCGGCATTGCCTTGTACCGGGCGCGGCCCCCGCGCCCGATGTCTGGCGTGCCTGCGGGGTCTGGGGCACCTGCAGGGATTGGGGGAGGGTGGGGTTCAGG
>CAZSBQ010000014.1:0-31813 GCA_964604795.1 uncultured Victivallales bacterium
CCCAGGATGGCCGCAGTACGTAAGCAATCCAACCAAATTCTGTGGACATAGAGCCTCCCCTTACGATCCCCTCCGGAGAGGGATGCTTTCATCCCGCGCGGCAAGCCGCGGGGGATTCGGCAACGTTTTTGCTAATACTTATGCAGACAGCCTTCGCTGCGCTTGGAAGTCTGGGGGTTCTCCCTTCTAACGGTCGGAGCGCAGGAGCTTGCTCTGGTGCTTCTCGCGGATGGTTTGGTCTTTGGCCTGGCGCTCTTCGGAGAGGCAGAAGATCCAGGCCTCGCCGTCGCGCTGCAGCATGCGTACCTGCACTTTGCTTTTGCGTTGGAAGGGGTTGGTGGGCGAGGGGATGCGGATGACTTCTTCGAACTGACCCAGCTGCTCGAACTCGGCCAGGAAGTGCTTGCGTTCGCTCTGGCGGGTGGCGACGATGTAGCAGAACTCGGCACAGTAGGCTCAAGGGACGCGCAAGTTGAACGACATAGCTTTGGATGAAATTATGTGCATGGCTGCTCTCGGGCTGAAGCCCGATCCAACCCCATGTACCGGGCCTTCGGCCCGAAAACCGCAACGGAATTCGGTCGTTCAATTTGCGCAAGATACTGAGTTCTGATGTAGTGCAGCTTGGCGTCGTGGATGGCTTGCAGACAGGCGGCGGAGGCCATGGCGCCGGCCGGCAGGAGGTGGTGTGGATCAGGGTGCCGTAACCGGTCAGTGGCAGGTCGAAGGCGACCTCCAGCTCCGCCCAGGCATCCGGCTCGGTGGTGCGCCGGCGGTGCCGGGAAGGTGGTGTTCGCGGGGAGCTGGGCTTGTCATGGACTGCTCGTTGGTTTGCCGGGACGCATGATGGCGTCGGGCGGCATGGAGACGGTGAGGTTGCGGAAGGTCATATCGGTGCGCCACATGCAGCGCAGGCCGAAGCGGCCGCAGCGGTAGACGGGGCCGCTGTTGGCGTGTGGATTGTCCTCCACATCGAAGACGATTTGGTCGTTGAGCGCGCCGATGAGGCGGTCGCCGACGTGGATGAAGGTGAGCGTGTGCCAGGTATCCAGCGCCAGCGTGTGGTCGAGGCATTGGTAGGCCAGCGGCCACTGCCAGGGTTGCTTGATCAAACCGCTGGAGGCGACGTCGTGGCGGGTGTCGGTCATGTGCCGGTAGTATTCCCAGTGGTAGTTGCGCACGTTTTCGCCGAAGACTGTGCGCATGGTTCCGGAGGTGCGCCGCGGGTGGTCGAGCATGAAGTCTTCGCGATGCATGCCGCTGGCTTGGGCGGCGAGCAGGGAAAGGCCGCGATTCGACCGGCTCTTGAACTCGTAGCGGAAGCAGATGTCGCCTTCGAAGAAGCGCTCCAGCCAGAGATAGAGCTGGTCCGCATCGAAGGGTTCGTCGTGCTCCTCGTCCCAGCCGTCGGGTGTCGGCGTCCGGGTGAAGGGCGTCTGTACGCGGATGCCTTCATCGGTCTGGCTGACCAGGTCGGGGTTGTGCCCCTGAATATAGAACGCATCAAGCGAATCGGATGCGGTCAGCGGCAGGTCGAGCACGGTGCGCCAGTCCGCCGGCGGTTCCCAGTCGAGCGTTGGCACGTTCACCCCGGCGTAGATGCGTGCCAGCTCGCGCTGGACATCCGTATCCAGCGGTGTGGCATCCTCGGCGATCCGCCGTTTCAAGGCGTCGGCATCGAGCGGGGTGTCATCGAGGCGGATGTCGCTGAGCACCAATTTCGGATGGCCGGCGTAGAGCGTGCCGCCGGAGGGCTCGACGCGCAACGGTTTGTCTGCGTCGTGCTGCGTGGCGGCACCGGCGAGGATGCCGTTGATGTAGACGCGAAACTCATCGGTCTGGCGATCCCAGGTGTAGGCGAGGTGGTACCAGGTCTCGCGCTTGACCGGGCAATGGCCGAGCCCGACGACGGCGCTGGCGGTCGGCTGGTACGCGTTGGGATAGAGCCCGCCGTGGGTGCGCTTGACGTAAACATGCGGGTACCAGGTGGTGACGAACGCCATGGCGAAGGTGGCCGCGTTGACGTCGCGGACGTCGGCATGGTCGGTCAGCACCGGCACGTTCTGATAATCGCCCTGGAACTGCCGGATATGCGGGATCTCCGCCTGTGTCGAGAGCTCCTCCAGCGCCAGCAGCCAGAGACTGAGGGTGCCGCGGGGCGCATCGATCGCCGGGGCGCAGAACCACAGGCGACTGTGCAGGCTGGTGGCATTGAGGCCGGTGCGCCCGGCAATCGTCAGGTCGCGGAATGGCCCGTCGACGTGCACGTTATCGAGCGGCGCGCCGGGGGGCAGCCAACGGTGGGTTGTTGTCGCGTTTTTCATGTTCAGGCTCAGGGAATCCGGTTTGTTGTCGTGGACGAATCAGTATCTATCTGCAGGGCGGCGACGCCGATGGCGGCCTCGCCCTCGCCGGTGTAATAGAGATAGAGGGCGCCGTCCCGGTCGCGGAATACGAATGGATCGCGCAGTTCGCGGACACCGGTGGCAGTGCCTTTGCCGGAGGGTTTCAGCGGCAAGTCGGCGCCTTCCCACGGCATCTCGGGGGCCAGGATAGTCTGCTGCGCCGGCTTCATGATGCGCCAGTTCGCCGGGTCGCTTCGCTTATCCAGTGAGAGCCCGGACAGGTCGAGCACGGTCAACAATATGCGTTCAGGGCGGTCATTGCTGGCGGAGTAGAAGACCAACAGGCGGTCGGGTGCCTCGGGCGGATCGGGAAGTATGGTGAAATGGCGCGGATCCCACAGGCCGCCGTGGCGTTTGCCGGTAGGCGGCCGGCCGAGTTCGTCGCGGTAAAGGCGGCGAATCGGGTTCGCAGCATCGTCGATGACCTCCCAGTAGCCCAGCCGCTCGCCGTCGCCGGGATTGAACAGCCCGCCAGGGGCATCGGCGTTGGCCAGCGTCGCCGGCTCACCGGCATCGGTCATGGCGGGAGCGCGATACAACTTGCCCATGTTGGCAAAGGCAAAGGTGCGGCCATCGACCTCGAACGTGCGGAAATAAAAGTACCCGGGGATGACATCGCGGAAGCCATGGCCCCGGCGTGACGCATCGTCCGGGGCAGGGTTGTTGAAATTCAACCCGAATCGGCTGGTGGTGACAAAAGTCTGCTGGTCACCCGGGCCGGGAGCGTGGAGATACATGATCAGCCGCCGGTTGGCATGATCGACGACCACGTCAGGGGAAGCAATATGGCCGCGTCCCTTAAAGCTGCCGGCGCTGAACGTGCGTGACCCGCCGAGTGCCAGGTCGACGACAACGCGGCCGGGCGTCTTCCGTGGTGCAATGCCGTGATCCGGGTCGCCCAATGAGGCGCTGGGGGTCGAACCGCCCACATTGAACAGGCGCCAGGGGCCGACCGGGTTTGGGGCAAACGCCATGCGGATGTAATGCCCCTGGTGATGGGCGAAGTAAAGGTAGTAGTCCGCATCCTCCGCGGGGCGCTCATGGCGCGGCACCCAGTCCGGGACACGGATGACGGACGGCCCGTTGATGTTGGCGCCTTCCCGTGGCGATGCGCCCGCGTCCGTGAAGTCGCGGGCGGTGATGATAGGCGCACCGTCGTTCAGGCGTTTGGCTGTCACGGTTGGTGCTTGTTGGTTGGCAAAAACAGGTAGCATCATAAAAAGAAAGGTTCCGCTGAGGCGCCACGACCTGTGTCGTCGACGGCGCCGGGGTTTGGTTTGGCCTTTGCGGGCATGGCATGGGTGGTTGTTGACCATCGAGTGATACTCAGTAAGACTCCGTTTTGCTTCGATTTTGAAAGGACAAAGCGACTACAACACGACCCTGTGAATGATGAGTCTTGATTCGCCGGGGGCGAGGCGGACGCGGGAAGTGCCGACCGTCTTTGCGGTCCAGGCGTCAATCCAGCCCTTGGTTAAATCAAAGTTGTCCAACGCAATTTCCCGGGTGCTCTCTTCCCAGTTGAACAATGCCAGGAGGTCGCCGCGGTCATTGTTTTCGGAGAACCAGATGGCGGGTGGATGCTTGATCTCGCCGCGCGGCAGGTCGAGGACGCGCAGGCGGCTTTCGGGTCGCGAGAGTTCGAGGGCGTGGTTCAGTTTTTGCAGGCGGCTGTCATCGAGCTTGCGCAGGTCCCCGGAGATTTCGAGGGCCATGCCGCTGACGGCGGCCAGGTTGAGCCAGGCCTGCCATTGCTTGTCGTTGAATTTCTCGCTCCAACCCAGTGAATCGGCATTCGGCAGGCAGGGGGATTGCTGGAGCAGGACGATGGTGTTGGTCAGCCACTTGGCGATCTCTTTGATGCATTTCCAGTCGCCGTGCCCGACGTCGACGGCGGCTCGAAAGTAGTCGGCCTGCGACAGGAAGGGCTGTCCGGTACCGGTCACGACGCACCAGCCGAAGAAACCGTCTTCGGGCAGATGTCTGCGGAAGATGGCTTCGAGTTCATGCCGCAATTCGACCGCGGTCTTGTCGGGGTAGCGATAGCAGATGCGCTTGCAGTTGAACGCGAAGCTCGAGAAATCGAGTTTGACCCCTTCGTAGCCCCACTCGCCGAAGACGGTGGCGCATAGGCGGTCGAGATATTCGCGTACTTCGGGAACGGAAGGATCGAGGATTGCGGTACCGCCGTAGTAGCGGTTGAACAGCATGAGCGTGCCGGTGTCGTCATGCAGGAACCAGTCCGGGTGGTCTTCGAGCATCGGCGATCCCTGGCTGCACCAGAGTCCCAGCCAGATGGCGGGACGGAGTCCTTGTGCGCGAATCTTGTCAGCCAGCCCTTTGGGACCGGAGGGGAACTTGGTGCGGTTGAAGGGCTCGTCCAGCTTGTAGCACAGGTCGATCATGGCGCGTTGGTTCTCCGCATGTTCGTGCTGGTAGCCGTCATCGAGCTGGATGAATTTGACGCTCGGGAAGTGCTTCTTGATGATCGGGATCTGGGCCATGAGCTTGTCTTCGCTGATTTGGCGGAAGAAATCGTAGTTCCAGGAGCAGTAGATGCGCTGGTCGGCCAGGGGATTGCTCTTCAGCCGGTCGAAGCAACCGCTGGCGCGGAGGTGTTCGTAATAGGCTTCGGTGGCCGCCTGCGGATCGTTGGTCGATACGATCTCGAAAAACAGTTCCTCGCCTTCAAGCGATTCCCCGGGGGCGAGCTCGATGGCGCTCAACCCGGTCGGTTTTTCTTCGATTTCGAAGAGCCAGCCGCCGCGCGGGTTGTAGCCGCGGAAGCAGAATATGGGATGGAGCCGGCGCTGGCTGGCCTGGGCGCAGAAAAAGCCTTTCGGCTTGGCCTCGGCAGTGATGAACAGTCCGGGAAAGACGTTGTCCGACGACCAGCCGATTTCGACGGTCTGGTTGGTCAGCGGCTCGAAATAGGAGTCGCCGAACGTGGTGCCCGCGCCGAACCAGTCGCTGCGGAAGTTCTCCGTGGCGAAGTATTGCGGTTTGTCTTCCGGGGGGAAGGCCAGGGAATACCCGAGTTTCGGTGAAAAAGTCCAGCGGATACCGGAAATGCGGAGTGGTTGGTCGCCCGTGTTGGTCACGCGAGCCCTGGCGACTCGGCAGGTGTCCGACAGCTCCCGGTCGTCCACATCGACCCGGTAAGCGGTGTTTCCGGGCTCACTGCTGTTTTTTGAATCCGCGAGCATGGCAAGCGGGGTGAGGTTCTGGATGCCGATGTTTGATTCGACATCGTGACAAGTGATGGTCGTTCTCATGTTTCCTTCCTGAATTTTGACAAAATTTTTAAAAGCAGAATGATTGATAGCAGAATGATTATGTAACTGTTGTCAGGGTTATTTTTCTCTTATGAAAGTTGATCCAGTGTAGTTTTTGCACATGGGTATGTTGCAATAATCTTTTTAGATGAGTTTCGTAGTTTGTATGGTGTTCCTTTATTGCGGATACATGCCACGCAATATCAGGGGTAAGCAGACAAAGTTTTTGCGACCCCAAGACTTGGCCGTTTCTTGAGATTGGAATGGGATGCACACCTGCGCCGGGAATATCGATCAAGGAAAGCAATGCTTCCCGGTAGAGCTGTGCGTCCAGAAAAGCCCCCCAATCTTCTAGTAGTTCCTTCACTGCCGAAAGCAATTGCGCGCTGGCTGCGTCTTCTCCGTGCCAGGATGTTGCTACCAATTCGACATCCTTTCTGTCGGCCTCAGTGAGCGTTGTGGATACGAAGCGATGCTCCACTGAGGCGGGCCTGAAGTTTATCAATTTTCCATGGCTAAGGCCGGTAAGCAAGAGATAGTTGATCAGCTGGCGTTCGTGCGCTTCGTTGAGTGCCTTGACCGTTTTAAGTTCATATATCACCCCGCGATTGATCAATACATCCAGGAAATATAGTTTTGAAAAACTGGCATGAGAAACCCTGACCTTAACTTCCTGGCACGCATCAAAGTCTATTTCGCGGCAAAGGTTAGAAAACTCGTTACCATAAACCTTTTCGTCACAGAACCTGCCCATTTCGTTATGGATATCAAAGGCGCACCGCATAACTTTTCGATCCAAGTCTGCGAACTCGCTTTGACCGACTCTTTCAAGATTGATGTCGCACTGAACTCCCATCTTGCACCCTTTTCCTTTTCGTACACTTTTCTTCAAATAATCATTCTGCTGTCAATCATTCTGCTTTTCCAATGATTCGGAAAGATAAGTTACCACTATTGCATGCTTGTGCCAATGTTTGTTCTTACCGCTTGAGTATTCTTGCTTCCCACGGGTTTAGATTTGTATTCGTTGCGGCGTCGGTGCTCGGATGTGTGCAGAGCAGTACCTTGCTCGTTGGAGGTGCGCACAGTTGAGGCGAATGTGATTCCGTGTTTGACCAGTTCAACAGTATAAGCAACCGCTCGTTGCATAGAGTCCGCTCGAACGCAAATACGTTTGGGATGCCAGTCTCAATCGGCTCAAACTCGCCGTAGATCAGCGCCGGATGCTGTTTGCGGAGCTCGATCAGTTTCCGGTAATAGTTGTAAACTGAATGGGGATCGGCAACGGCGTTCTGGGCGTTGATCTCGGTGTGGTTGGGGTTGAGGGGCAGCCAGGGCGTGCCCAAGGTGAAGCCACCGCCGGGCGCGGCGCTCCATTGCATGGGCGTGCGCGCGTTGTCGCGGCTGTTGATCCGGACTTCCGCCAGCGCCGCCGCCGGGTCCATGCCCTTTTCCTCGACCAGAACGCGATAGCGGTTGACCGTGCTGATGTCGTTGTACTCCTCGATGCTGTCGAAGCGTACGTCCGTCATCCCCAGTTCTTCACCCTGAAGCATGTACGGCGTGCCGGGGGCGGTCAGCAGCAGCGTGCCGATGCACTTGGCAGATTCGATCCTGTACTGTTCGTCATCGCCGGCGCACGACACAATACGGCGGCTGTCGTGGTTGTTGAAGGTGATGGTGTTCCAGCCTCCCTCCTCCCCGCAGAGCTGACACCACCGGTCCATGCGCTCCAGGGCATCGTCCAGCTTCCGGTGCGCGACGAGCCACATGACATCGAACTGGAAGATCATGTCCAGCTCACCGCGGTCGGCGCCGGTGTACAGCGGCCCGTCCTCCGGTTCGAGCCCGTGGCATTCGCCGACCGTGGTCACGTCATATTTGGAGAGCACCTCGCGGCGCATTTCCTGCAGCAACGGATGCACGTGCGGGTGGTTGACGGTCAAGCGCCCGGGGTTCACCAGCACTGCATCGGGGGCGTTCTCGTGCGTCGGCGCATCGGGCAGGCCGGGTTCCTTGGCGATGAAGTTGATCACGTCCATGCGAAACCCGTCCACGCCCTTTTCGAACCACCAGGCCATCATGTCATAGATTTCCCGGCGCAGGGTCGGATTTTTCCAATTCAGGTCCGGTTGTTCCGGGGCGAACAGGTGCAGGTAGTACTGGCCGGTCTTTTCGTCAAAGGTCCATGCGGGGCCTTCGAATGCGGCTTTCCAGTTGTTCGGCGGGCCGCCATCGGGTGCGGGGTAGCGCCAGATGTAGTAGTCGCGCTTGGCGTTGTCACGGCTGCTGCGTGATTCCCGGAACCAGGGATGCCGGTCGCTGGTGTGGTTGACGACCAGGTCCATGATCAGCTTCATGCCGCGCTTGTGGATTTCCGCAAGCATTTCGTCAAAGTCGGCCATGGTGCCGAACTCTTTCATGATCGCCTGGTAGTCGGCGATGTCGTAGCCGTTGTCGACGTTCGGGCTGTCGTAGATGGGCGACAACCAGATCACGTCCACCCCCAGGTCCTTGAGATAGTCCAGCCGCGAGGTGATGCCCGGCAGATCGCCGATGCCGTCGCCATTCGAATCCATGAAGCTACGCGGATATATCTGATAGACCACCGCTTCCTTCCACCAACATGTGGTCATTGCTCAGTGTCCTTTTTCCAGCTTGATCGGAGTTCGTTTAGTCGTTGCAAGAGCGCCGTCGCCTTTTCGGGTTGTTCGACGAATAGATTTCGGAGCTGCTGGGGATCTTGGCTGAGGTCAAAGAGTTCGCGGGGTTGCTCGTGCGGAATGACGCCGCGTCTTTCCCGGAACCAATCGGGTTCGGGGCTGCATTGTCCCGTCGGTCCCTCGACCAGCAGCCAGTTGTCGCTGCGCAATGCATAATCGTTATTGGCCGAGTGATGAACCATGTGCCGCCGTTCGGGCCTGGACTCGGGGCACGAGGGGAGAATTGCGCCGGCAAAACTGTGTGCGTCCTCCGCCGTGCCGGCAGGCATCTCCAAACCCAGCAGATCGGCCACCGTGGCAATGATATCGAGCTGACTGACCATGCGGTTGCAGTAACGCTTGTCGGGCGTAGCCTCGGGCCAGGACACAACAAACGGCACGCGATGCCCTCCCTCCCAGGTGTCGCGCTTCACGCCCCGCCATTCGCCCATGGAGGCATGATCATAGCTGTCGATGTAGTGGTAGCACTGCATTTCCGGACCATTGTCCGAGGTTACGATAAGCAGGGTGTCTTTCCGCAGGTTGTTGCGCTCCAGCGCCTCTACAACTTGGCCGACCAACCAGTCGAACTGCATGACGTAGTCGCCGTAAACTCCGCAGCCCGACTTGCCGATAAACTCGTCTGCCGGAAAATGCGGGTAATGGGGGATGGCCGGGGCGTAGTATAGGAAGAACGGCGCCCCCTTATGCGTGTTGAAATCTCCGTTCTTGCGCGTTCCGCCCTTGGTGTCGATGTACTCGACGACCTTCCTTGTATGGCGCAGTTGCACTTCGCTCATGTCAAACTCATCAAAACGAGGCGGTCCTCCACCCTGGCTGACACCGTTTTCAAAGACCCAGCGTCCGCCATCGGTTTCTTCGAGCATGTGTTTCTCGTTGTAGCGTTTATAGCGATCCGTCGTGTAGTACTCCCGACCAAACCATATATCGATGTGCTCGTAATCGAAGCCAATGCCGCGTTCTTCGTAAATGTGCTGGCTGTAGTCAATGGCTTCGGGACTGAGATCAATGCCCCTGCGGCCCGGTTTTGCGGCGGCATTCCAGTCGGCGCCCATGGCCAGCTTTCCCACCACGGCTGTGTCGTAGCCCGCGCTTTGGAGCAAGGTTGCCATCGTAGTGCGTCCCGTTTCAATCCACGGCTGCTCGCCGGGATTCGGGTTGCCGGCTTTGCGCGCAGTGCGCCAGGAATAGCGCCCCGTCAGAAGCCCGTAGCGGCTTGGATGGCAGATGCTGTCCCCTGCATGCGCGTCGGTAAAGATCACTCCCTGCTCGCACAAGCGGTTCACATGGGTGGTTGGAATCTTTCCGTCTGGATTAAGGGATTCCACGTCCCCATAGCCGAGGTCGTCGGCATTGATCAGTACAATGTTCATTGGAACCTCTTTATCTTCTTCCATTTTAGTTTCTACCGGTTGATAAAGACGGGCGAGCTGTGGCCGGTAACCGGACGCGGCAGGTCGGGCGAGCTGTCGGCTTCGGCGGTCACGCTGTACCAGTGTGAGCCGCTTGCCGGATTCTGATCGACCAGCTCGAGCTCGGCGGTCTCCGCGTTCACGTCCTGCCAGCCGAGAATCTCGCCGTCACGAACGAGAGTGACGCGCCGTATGGGCCGGGCGCTGCTCAGCCAGGCGCGGATGCGAACATCGCCGTCCGCTTTCACGTCCTTACCCATCTCGTGCCCCTGGCAATCGGTCCAGATCGCGATCTTGCCGTTGCTCATGGCGATGGTGCGACGGTTCCAGAGCGCATCCCAGACGGCCTCCGGGGTGATCTCTTCCACCCAGAAGCCTGTGAGGCAGAAATGATTGTTCCGAGCCCATGGACTACTATGATCGGTTCCGCCGATCAACCCGACCCGGCAACCGGCATTAAGGAAGTTCACCGGGAATGCCGGCAGACCGGGGTGCGCTTCGGTTTCGCCCAGGAACACGTTGCCGCGAATCTGCATGGCTTCCATGGCGGGTTCGATCTCGGGCATGTGGGTGCTGGGCACGTCGGGGCTGCCGGTGCTCCATGTGCCGCTGCCGCCGCCGTGAAAATGCCGCAGGCAGGCGACTTCACGATTGGGAAACTCCTTGCGGATGTTCTCCAGAATCTCGCCGAGTTCGCGGTGCCGCATGTAGATCAGACGCAAGCGCTGAAACACCTCCCGGTCGATGGCGTACAGATTGGTGTCGTGTCCGTTCGACCAAGGTTCGCAGCCGTAGAGAGCGACACCGTCGGCGCCGGCTTCCGCCGCGAGCTCGTCGCAGTAGTAGGTGAACTCGCTGTCGCTCATCATGGTCGTGTGCTCGGCGGCGCTGAATACGCGGCAACCGAGAACGTCGCGCTGGTAGCGCAGGTTTTCCCGCAAGGTGCCGTCCACCGGCGACATGCATTTGCTCCACAGAGTGTGTTGATGGATATCGCCCCAGGCCAGGTATCGCGGTGCATTATCCGGCGCATTGCGCGGCGGTTCGGGCGCGATGTCTCGGGTTCCCAAACTGATTGTGTATTCGCCCTGCAGGTGGTTGGGCAGCAGACGTTGGGGCGGCTGACCATTCTGCAAATCGACCGCTTCTACAACTGTCCAGTGATTGTGGACACGGCCGGGCATGCCGCGGGGTTCGCGCCCGGCATCCACGTCCTCCGGAGTGAGCGGGGGGCGCTGCTCGCACGCGGTATAGGCCAGGAGAAGCCGGGAACCGTCGCTGAACAATGCATAGTCGGTCTCCTGAAGACCGTAGTGACTGCTGACCTGAACCGGTGTCCCCCAGGTGCAACCGTCAAACTTCATACAGTAAACATGCCAACTGAACGGTCGCGCGCCCCAGTAGCAGAAGCGCCGGAACGCCACCACCGGCTGCCCGTCGTGCACGGCAATTCGCGGCTGTACGGGCGGACGGTTCAAGTCGTGACTGGCCGCGTACGGAACCGGCAGCCGTCCCGGAGAAGCGACAATCCGATTCTCGTCACGGTCGAGTCGCCAGAGATAGAGGTCGCGATGACGTCCGATGAAATGGTCATACCCCCAGGCCGGACAACTTTCGTGGACGATGTACAGGCTGCCGTCGGCGGGATCGACAACCATGTCGGCATTAAGATTCAGCGCGTCGCCCGCAGGCAGCGTTATATCTCGCCTAAGCTCACCGTTGCGAAACTCGCAAAGCTGCAACGAACATGAATCCCTATCGGGCTTTTCGCACAGCATGAACAGGCGGGAGCCGTCGGCAAGCAAAAGCGGTTGCCTACCCGCTGTGCGCAGAATCTCGTCGCCCGCCGCGAAGTGTACAACGATCTGCGGCCCGGAGTCGGTCATCTCCTGGCAGGCGGCCGCGACCCGACCCTCGATCTCGGCAACAGTCGGATGGCGCAACGCATTCGCCGAGCTGTATAGCGTCTGTGCATCCCCGTCGCGCCAGGTTTGCAGACGCCACTGGTCGTTTTCCTGCATTGTCCACGCCAAGAGCGCGTCGGCGGTTGTTCGTTTCGCCGCAGCCGGCCCCTGGAGCTGATCGGTTTCCAAAAGGCACGTCGTGTCTTTCGCCCCATCCTGGGCGAGTACCGCCCGCAATCCGACTTGTCCAAGCAGCGCCTTTTGCCAGTCCGCGTCCGTTCTACCTGCCTTCAGTTTGGCGCCCTGATTGGCGTCGGTCTCACCCAGGTCTTCCACGAACGGTTTGTCGCGGTCGGGCCGCGCCTGCACCGCGCCGAACCAGCCCGCCGCACCGATCCCGGCGCTGATGCTGAATCCTTGGTATACTTTTACAAGTTGTTTTGCGTTATACATTTCTTTCTCTTCACTCCTTTTCTGCTTGGTACGCTTTTCTTCAAATCATCATTCTGCGTTCTGCATATTTTGTCTTGATTCACGTCCGTCGTCTCACTTCATACAGCCGGGCGCTGCGGGCGGGGAGGCGTTCATGAATACCGCCCGGCTCGAACGTCTTCTCTTCATCGGTCCAAAAATCCCGAACCCTGGTTTCTCCCTCAAGGCCCAACGCTTCGGCCGTCGCCCCGATGAAGGCGGGGTTGTCCGACCAGTTGAACAAGGCGATGTGTTTGCGGACGCCGCGCTGGAAGGTGGGACTGTCCTCGGGGTAATCGACATACAGGCACTTGGGCAGGGGCACGCCGGTGTTGACCTGGTCGTCTACGGTCTTCACGGGGTATCCGCGGTCGATGTGGCTGGTGAGCCTGCGCAGCCATTCGACCTGGTATTCGGGTAGTTCCTCGAACCGTCCGTCCACTTCCAGGCTTCCCATGGTGATGAAGCCGTAGGTCAGGCGGTGCAGGTTTTCTTCATCGCTCAGTTTTGAACTGAAGCCGAGCCCGTCGATGTTGAGCAGTGCCATGCGTCGTTCGTCGGTCGCCAGCAGCGGCTGGGTCCAACTGCATGCGCGCAGATGCTCGTTCCATTCGCCGTTGCCCACGTCTATGCCGCAGCGATAACTGCGGGCATACTTGCCCAGGAAGGGGTTGCCGTGTGCGGTGGCGACGCAGGTCATGAGGAACCCGTCTTCCGGGAGGTAGCTTTCGATGGTGCTTAGAAGCCAGTCGCGCCATACTACCCCCGTGCCGCCGTTGCGGTAGCGGATGCTGTTGCTTTCCACCGACTGACTCCAGAAGTCCATCTTCATCGCTTCGAATCCCCAGGTCTTGAAAATGGTCTGGAAGACATGGTGGAAGAATTCCTGCACCTCCGGCATTGAATAATCGAAGTATCCGTTGTCGCGGATGCGATACATATCACCACTTTCATCCTGACAGAACCAGTCCGGATAGGCCTGGGCGAGCCTGGTGTTGAGGCGTACGAACGGGGTCCAGTGAATCGCCGGTTTCAGTCCGGTCTTGCGGATGGCGTCGGCAATGCCTTTCATCCCGTGCGGAAATTTCTCATGGTCATAGACTTCATCCGGCGCCAGATTGAAATTGCCCAGGTGCGGGCCAGGTCTTTTTTCCCACGGCACCCAACCGCCGTCGATGAGAAAATGTGTGACGCCCGGCAGGTTGTCGGCGGTGAACCGTGCGGTCTTCATTAGTGAATCATGCGAGATATCGCGCATGTTGCCGTAGTTCCAGGAGCAATAGAATGCGCAGCGATTGAGCGGGTTGTCACGACCGCCCCAGCCTTGTTCATCGATCACGGCTTCGCCGTATTGGCGGATGGCTTCTTCTACCGATGAATTCAGAAGGATTAGGTAGAGCACCGGCTCGAGTTCCAGCGAGTCGCCTTCGTGCAGTGTGATGCCGTGTACGCCGGGGGATCGCCAGTTGATCTGATATGTTGCCAGGGCGTTCCCGCTTTGGTTCAGCCCCAGGGTCCAGGTGCAGCGGGAGCGGGATTGGTCGAGCTGTCCTTCAAGCAGCAGGTTTTGTTGTCTGTCCGTGGTAAAGATGATGTACGGCGCCGGCTGACTCTCCTGATTGCCGAACTCGGCGGTCTGCATTGGCAACGGGCGGAGGAACGGGTATTCCGGCCGGCATTTCGGGTAGTTCTCTGTGCGGAGGTTGTCCAGATGGGCAAATCGGCCGTGGTGATTCAGGGGAGCGTCAAACAGCGGACCAGCCGCCGCCTCGTCCCCGGATGCACGAATGCAAGGGTGCCGCAGCGACACTGACTTACGGGTGGGGTTCTCCAGGGAACGGCGCAGTACGACTTCGGTATCGCCGCAAGGCGTGAAGGTCAGCGTTTCGCGGAGTCCGCAGTCGTATTCGGCGGTGACCACGCGGCGGCCTTCCGATGTTTCACGGCTGTCAAAGAACCGTGCCGCCTGCCAGCCGTCGCGCAGGACGATCCCGGGGACCAACCCGGTCCAGCCGACATGCGGTTGTTTCGTGGTGATGGTAAAAGAATTGGTATCGGAATCGATGGATAGAATCATATGATCCTCCGGTTGTTCATTAACAAGAAGCGTCGAACCGGTGTGACGCGCAGGTGTGCAATCTCACCGTCCTTGTAGACCGCTTCGACCACGGTGTTGCCGGGGGCATGGAGGCGGAAGTGCACGTTCCAGCGTTTGGGCCAGGCGGGCAGGACTTCCAGTTTGCCGTGCTGGGTTTGCAGGCACATTTTCTGCAGTGCCAGGCTGTTGACGCAGCCGTGGTCCTGATCGGGCACCCAGTCGCAGTTGGGGCCGAAGAAGCCGGGAAAGCGGATGTCGTGATTCTGCGGCCATTTCAGCCAGGCAAGTTGTTCCTCGGTCGCCTTGTTCGGCGCGAACGCGGCGGTTATCATGTCGGCGGCTTCGTCGCCGTAACCGAGCATGGCGGCGTGCACGGCATCCTGGAACCAGCCGCCGATGGCTTTCATGCGTCGGTGCGGCCAGGCGGCGCGGGCCTGCTCCAGCAACGGCCCGCCGAGGGCGCCCTGCGTATACGGGAATACGGCGTACAGCGCACAGTTTTCCATGTTTTTGCACTCGCTGTAGGTCTCGGCGGGCAGAATGCGCGTAGGTTCGCCCGACTCGTCCGCACCGGTTGGGATCGGCGGCAGTTCGGCACGGAAGTCGGCGAGGAACTCGCGGTCGTCGGCATCGAGCAACGCCTCGGGCAGTGCGAGCAAGCCGTCGAGAACATGTTCGAGCCCGGCGATGTCGGGCGTCGGGTTTTTGGCCTCGTGCCAGGTTTCGAGCAATTGCGACGGCGAGAAAAGAATATGGCCATTCTCATCGTGCTCGCTGTAGTACCCGTAGTAGAAGCGCAACAGCGCCATAATGATCGGATAGGCCTGTCGCCGCCACCAATCCTTGTCGCCGCTGTGGGCGAGATGTTCGAGCATGATCGCGCTCAGTTCGAGGCCCCCCTGCCAGTAGCGGTGGATGTAGCGGTTGACCGGCAGCGCCGGCGACAGATCGTCCGGGCGTTCGTAGCCGTAATTGCTGTTCAGGTAGGTTCCCCAAATGGTCATGGTTTCGGGGAAGAATGCCCCGTCGATGCCCAGGTGCTCGCGACTGCGATGTTCGCACAGCGGCAGGACGCGCTCGAAATAATCGAACCAGGGGCGCATCATCTCATGGTCGCCGGTCGCCAGCATGGTCCAGTAGACCAGCCGGGTATTCTGAAACCAGTACCCCCCACCCCAGCGTCGGTAGTCAGGATCGTACACCTGCGTTTCGCCGCCAGCGTTGTCCTGTTCCGGCGGGCCCTGCATGGTGAAGATCGAGCCGTTGAACTTGATCGGCCAGGCGCCGCGCCCGGCGCAGGCGGTGACGTAGCGCTGCAAGGTGTAGGCGCGCGTAACCGCTTCGGCCGCGGCATCGCCGGTGACTTCGATGAAACTGCGTTGCCAAAACGCCCGCCACCACGCCTCGTGCTCGGCGCGGGCGTTGTCCAGGTCAATCGCCCTGGCCTCGTCCGCCAATGCGGTCAGGGCATCGGTCCAGGCGGCTTCATCCTCGCAGCAGGCGCAATGCACCGCAATGGAGAAGCGGGTTGCGGAGTTCGCGGAAGTGGTCGTCATCTGCTGTTCGGCCAGGTCGCCACTGGTCTCGGCAGTTGCGGCATCACATTGCACCAGGCATCCGAAGGTGCGGTTGACGAGCGGATCGTCGGGGGTGTCGGCCAGCCCTGCCAATTGCTGGTGCTCGAGCAGTTGCGGCAAGACGGAATGGCGGTTGCGATGCATCAGTCCCATGCGCTCCGTGCCGATATCCGAAGCCGCCAGCATCCGGTCGGGATAGACATACGCGGCTTCGTGCGGCGGCTTCTGCCCCATGCTGCTGTGCGCTTCCCTGCCGACCAGCTCGCGCGTTGTCGTGCGCCAGGTGCGCAGTCGCATTTCCCAGCGCACGGGAGCGCCCGAGTGCGCCTCGATGAACAGTACGGGACGATGCGCGTCGATCCAGAGGCGTAGATCAGCCCGCGCCGCATTCGCCGATCCGAGCCGAATGTCAATGCACCCGCGCTCCAGATCGAGCGTTTGCTTGAAGCCCTCTGCCATCCAGGCTGCCAGCGGCGCATCGGGTGAAGTTAACTCCAGCTCGCCGAGCTTGAGCAGGCGCATGGATTCGTCCCAGGCGTCGGTCTTGCTCAGGTACAGGTGAATCGCGCCGTCATCGGTCACCCACACATTGGCGCCGACATCGCCGTTGCCCAGCGGCATCGAACCCAAACTGTTTTCACTGGGGGCACCCCAGGTTACATTCTGCAATGTCATATTCATAGATTTTCACTGCTTTGACAGAAAAATTCAGGACATAAAAAATGAAGACGTGAAACATGATAGATTCCGTGCAGGAACCCTACCCACTCTTCACGCCTCACGCTTCACGTTCCCTATCCAGATCGGGGTGCTCCAGGCGTAGGCGGGGTGCGATTGCAGGATGCTGTGTCGCTGTCGCAACCGCGCATAGTACACCGCCTCGCCGCAAGCCGGTTCCTCCCAAGTCTCGTTAATATCCCATACCTCCGGGTCTATTCGCAAGCGGTAGTGGCGCTGCCAGACCCGCTGCCATCCCGCTTCGGGCGCATCGAACCGGTAGCGCATCACTTCAATGTGCTGCAGCGCCGCCGTGCCATGAATCTCCAGGTTGAACGACAATGCTCCGTCGTTCCGCGGCAACTCGATGCAACTGCCCATCGGTTCGCCATTGACGGTGAAATCGAGCAAGATACGCTCCCCGGTTGTGCCATAGCAGCGTCCACTGCGTAGCGCGTCGAACACCGCTTCGCGGCTGAGTTCGCTCGCGCCAATCGCGGTGATGGCGCTTTGGCACTTGCCCGGTTGCGCAAAATGATCGTCGGACGACGCCATGGTTGCAAAGCGCCGGCCGTTGGCCCAGGCGTCGCGGGCGTAGTACGGCCCGTCAAGGCTGGTCATCGCTGTGCGATCGGGGGAGTGGTAGCGCGCATGTTCGTAGGACAGCACATGATCGGCGCTGGCGTATTCGCTCTGGCCATGCATCGAGTATATTTCCAGTAACCGCGTCGTCGGGTGATAGGACTGGGTCATATCGGTCGGCGCAAACTGTACGCCGGTGTGATGCAACTGCGTAATCGCCTCCGGATGACGATCAAGAAACTCGCGCGCCACCTCATCGCCGGGACAACTGTCGCCCGTGCTCTTCATCGGCATCATCTCGCCTTCAAGATTCGGGAAGTAGATGTTCAGATGATAACCGAGGTTGATTTCGTACGCCAGGATCGGCAGGAATTTGCCGGGCGCGTCGGCCGCGGCGGCGCGCTGTTTGGCGCGCTCCCAGTTGTGCGGATGCGTCACCGCGCCATGATCGCAGACCGCGCACAGGTCCAGCCCCGAAACCTCGCGGGCGTAGGCATAGTTGTCGTGCCCGACTGCATCCACGCTCATGTCCGAATGACTGTGCAAATCCCCCCAGTAGATGGGGGGAACCGCTTCACCGATCCGAATCGGGTTGCTGAGCGCTCCCAGCGCCTCCAGGCGAAACACACCGTTTTCGGGCAAGGTCACATGTGTTCGGATGCTGCCGGTGAATGCCAGGTTCTCCGCAACGGTTTCGCCCGTCGTCGTCCGCACCCGCACCTGCGAGTAGGTTGTTCGGGAACGGTTGTGAAACGCGTCCAGCCCCACGATCAGCAGCGGAAACGCCTCGCCAGACTTCGCCTGCGACGGCGCGATCAGCCGCACATACTCCGTTTCATCCGGCAAAACCCGGAATGTCGGCGGGTCGGCAACCGGCAGGTCGTTCACCGCCACATACACCCGCTCCTCCTGGTTGGCCACCCACGGACTGGTCATGTTCGCGAAACGGAATTCCAGACGATCCCCGGGGACCAGCGCTTCGGGTGCCTGCACGGTCACACACTGTCCGTGACGGACCACCGGGCAACCACTGTAGAACTCCCGCGGTGCAATCTCCAGTGGCAACCGGGCACTGCCGGAAAGGTCGCTGTCCCGAAGCAGAACCGCCTCGGAATACCCTGGCGCGTCGGGTGCCTCCGTCTGCAACCGGCACGTGTTGCCCGCGCTGACCTTGGCCGCCAGAAACGAGTTCGGGAGCTGGCAGGAAATGCGGCTGCCGGCATCCAGCGGCTCGCAGACCGCCACCGCGACGATTACCGCGGTTGGCGAGTACACCGGAAAAATTTTCGGCTCGATGTCGGTCTGGACACTGGTCGTGCTTGTGACGGTGTGGTCACAAGTTTCATAATCCGTTAGTTGCATCAGAGCGTCCTTCAATCCTTGCACATCCACTTTAACTGCGGCCAATACTTTGGGCCGGTGTTCGCTTGTGCTGTCCCAGGCGTACTGCGGCCGTTGCGGACGTAGCGGGCCATCAAGTCCGTGAGGTGGTCGACAATCTCAGGGTGGTTTGCCTGCACATTGGTTTGTTCGGCAATGTCTGCTTCCAGGTCATAGAGCTGCACCGGAGGCAGTGTTTTGGCGATCTCACTCCGGGGGATCGGGTAACTCCAACCGCCGGAATCAGGGCAGAGTTCAAGCTTCCAACGGCCCTGCCGAATCGAGAACGAGCCATTGCCGGAATGATGCACGGTAGCTTCGCGAACGGGTGCAACCTCGGCTTCGCGACCTTGCCACAACGGCAGGTTGCTGACGCTGTCCTCACCGGCGTTGTCCGGGAGCTCGTCGCCAAAGTAGTCGGCCAACGTAGCAAGCAAATCCGCCAGGCAAACCGTATCATCGCAGATGGAATCGGCGGGTATGGTCTCCGGCCAGCGAATCAGCAATGGGATGCGATGGCCGCCTTCGAAAATATCGGCCTTGTACCCCCGGAAAATGTAACTGGGATCATGACCTGCTTGAGCAAGCTCGTTAAGATCGGCCGCCGGGCTGCACCCGTTGTCGGAACTGAACACGACAATGGTATTGTCGGCCTGCCCCGTCGCCTCGATAGCGGTCAGCACCTCGCCCACGCACCAATCGACCAACAGGCAGAAGTCTCCATATTCGTTGGTACCGCTCTTGCCCAAGAACTCCTTCGGCAGAATGGGCGTATGCGGTGCGGTGAGCGGGAAGTACAGGAAAAAAGGATTTTCGTCAAAGCTATGTTCACGAATAAACGAGCAGGCGCGACGGGTGCAATTGGGCAGCACGTCTTCTGGAATCAAGTCGGCGCCAATCTCACCGGAGCGCATCATCCGCTTGCCTGTGTAGCCGTGTGCTTCCGGGTCAAGCCGGCGGATGTCCGTTGTAGTTGCATGGTGGTTTTCCACATACACGCACGGCGGCAGATCGAGTGAGGCGACAATGCCGTAGAAGTAGTCGAAGCCGTGATCCAGCGGCCCACCATTCACCGGTTTGGCAAAGTCGATTTTATCGGGATCGGCGTCGTCGCGGCCCCACTCCCAGCCAAGATGCCATTTGCCGATGCAGCCGGTGGCGTACCCCTTCTCACGCAGATACGAGGCGACGGTCATCCGCCCCGTTTCAATAAGGGGCCCCTGATAGCCGTTCAGCACCATCTGCTTCAACCAGGAACGCCAGTTGTAGCGTCCGGTCAGCAGACTGTATCGGGACGGGGTGCACAACGCCGAACTGGCATGCGCATCGCGAAACCGCATGCCGTCCCGGGCCATGCGGTCGAGGTTCTGCGTATGAATTTTTGAGTTCTCATTCAAACACGACAGGTCGCCATAGCCCATGTCGTCGGCGAAGATGTAGACAATGTTCGGTTTTTTGTCGGTCACGGTTGCCAGTCCTACTGTTTTTCACCCAGTTGCACGAAACGCATGCCGTAGCCATTCATGTCTACTTCCACAGCGTTGTTTGTTATGCTCAACCGTTCGCCGGTCTCCGGGTCGCGGGCAGTCATGCCGGACAGGTCGGCGACTGTTTTGTCCAAATTCAATGTCACGGTTTCGGGATCGGGGTTCCAGGTGCAGAGCAGAACCAGCCATTCGCCGTTGCGATGCATCAGCAGCCACTTGCAGTCCGGGTTGTCGATTTGCAGTGGTGGGTTCTCGTCCCAGTAGTTGACGACGTCGCAATCCTCCAGGCCATAGCCGAAGTCGACCATCGGCTCGGGCAGTGTTTGTGTAGTGACACTCCAGGCCTGGCGCACTTCATGCACGAGCAGCACCCCCATGTGCTGGCGGCGCAGTTCGGGCAGTTTATGCTTGTCGGCCCCTTTGGCTTTGGCCATGGCGATGGGGTAGTTGCCGGTTTTCAAGCCGAGCGAGTGCGTACGCAGAAGTTCCGGGCTGTATCGTTCCTGCATTGGCGTATTGCCCATCATCATGCCCATTTCGAGGTCGAGATTGCATTGATTGAACCCGAGCCATGGCAGGATGTTGGCATTGGTCATGTGCAGCATCATCAATTGCGGCGTATCGGGCATGTGTATTTGTTGATGCAGCACCCAGATGCGCTTGAGATACTCGCGTTTGGCCCACAGTTCCGCCGACGGCTGCACGCCGCCGTCGGGGCGGCGAAAGGCGTCGGAAGTGAGCAGGTTTCGCGTCGGCACGCGGGTGAAGACGTTGTCGAAGTAGGTGCCGAAGCCGCGTCGCAGCCATTCGGCAGCGTAATAGGCGCCGAAGTCCCGGTAGCTTTCGGTCGGGAACACGCCCATGGCCCAGCGGAAATGGTAGAAATGGGTCAGTTCCCAGGAGCGCATTTTTTCCTGCCAGTCCAGGGTTTGCTTATCGTTTTGCAATGACCATTCCGCCCCGAAAACAGGGGCTTCATCCGCGAACGCATGCAGCGTGAAAAACTCCTCGAAGTAGGTGGTCAACGGGTCGCGTGCGGGACGGCCCCGACCGCGTTTGAGACCTTGTTCAATGAAGTGGCGCATGGTCTTGCGCAGCTCCTCGTCGGTGTTCTCAGTCAAGTTGCGCTCGCACCATTCATCAACGAAGGCATCGATATCGATGTCCTCGCCTTTGCGGAGAGCGAAATAGGCGTCGAACGGCGACCAATCCTTGTTAAGCGGATAGCGGGCAGAAAAGTTGGCGGGCACGCCATGGACCATGGGCATGTCGAAATGGAAGCGTGTCGGGCCGCCGGGTCGCCCCAGCGCGCGCCAGTTTTTCGGCATCGGCTTAACCGGGCTGGCCATCAGTCCAAAGGTGATCGTGCGCGGTTCCTGCAGGACGACGGGTTTTTGCACCAGGTGCACGCGGAGCGTCAGTACGCCGTTGTTGCGATGCAGGGTCTGGCAGGGCGGCTGGTTTTTCCAGTCCATGACCCAGCCTTTTTCGTTGTTGGCGAACCAGCTTAGGCCGCGCTCTTCGTCTCCGAACCAGAAGTACTGATTGAAATTACCGTGCCAGTGGCGGTCCTTTTGCCGCGTCGAATCCCAGACCAGCCCCTGGCCGGCGGGCGGCGCACCCCTGGGATTGCCGCGAATATCGGAGACGACCGTGTGCCAGAGGGGCGCCCGTTCGTCTTGAATGGGGATGTCCAATGTCAAGGAGTTCAGCGTTCCGGGTTCCGGGTTCGCGGTTTCGGGTTTTTCGGACTGGGCATCTACACCCAAAGTCTGTTGATCCCCCGGCTCCAGCGTCAGCTCGACCTTCATGCATCCGTCGTATTCGGTGGTGCAGCGGGTGCGAACGTTTACTGCGGGATGCGTTGCCTGGCCCTGGTATATCACGCTCTGCGGGTTGACGTCGGTCACATTGCCTGTGCCTTCCATCGGGCTGCCGTTGGCGACCAGGCGGATCGGTGCGGCTAGCAGCTCTTTGTACGCCCCCTCGTTGGAGCGGGCTTCAACCGAACGCCACAGACCCAGGCCGTCGAAACGATACTTGCGCATGACCACGGTGACCGTGTCATCCTTGACCTGAATGGGATTGAAGGGGGCATAAACCTTGTCGGTGATACCGTACTCGGTGTTTTCCCAGGGGAAATGTCGACGCACCAGTGGTTGCAGCGCGGCCATTTCGCCGTCGGTCCTGACTGCGGCGAAATAGCGACCGTTGTCCAAGTCGCCCACTTCTACGATCGCAGTTCCGACGTTGCCGTTCAGATCGTGTTCGACCAACGCATGACTCTCGGCGTCGTAGAGAACGAACTGAATATTGCGATCGATGGTCGGCGGTTCGCCGCTGCGCGCCCACCATTTCAAGACTGGTTCGGCAGGATGATTGCTCTTGGCACCTTCGATTGTTGTGTCCCGATGAAACTCCACGCGAAGATCGTATGCTTTGCCGCCTTCGAGCTTGCGAGTGGACTGAGGGAGGTTGGCGCTCTGATACTTGCCGTCTTTGCCGCGGAAGTGACCGCGCCAGGAGACCCGCCGTCCATCAAGCCAGGCGGTGATGCCGGTGCGCCCTGCTGCCATGAAATGATATTCACCGTCCGTGGGCGGATGCACCGTGCCCACCCAACGCACGCTGTAGCCGTCAGGGGGCAGACCTTCAATCGGGGCGTTGTGTTTCCAGTTGAAATTCACTTCCGGCACGGTTTCAACCTTGACCGGCTCCCCTTGACAGTTCGGATTCGCATAGTAGCGGGCCTCCAGTCCGGGCCTGCCATCCGGAGTTCGCAGGAAAGCCGACCGAATCACCGCGTGCGTACTCCAGGCTCGGTCCAGCCGCTCGGCGCGAATGCGCACTTTTCCCAGGGTGGGGAAATACTCCATTGCGACCGGTGTGCCGCCGGTAGTCGAAGCGTTCATTTCCTCCACCAATTCGGAGGGGGTATCCTGATACCTTTCCGCAAATGCCGACGTGCCGACGATGACGGCAATGGTTGCACTCAGAAACCGGGTCGCGTGCTTGATCTGTTTTTTCATGGAATGTCTCTCATCTTTTTTGGTTCGTCGTTTCATGCCTTACTCAACAATCAGCGTACGTACGCCGAAGCCTTCCATGGGTACGGTGAACGCGCCGCCCTCGAGCGTTGCAACCGGCTCGCCGGTGTCCGCGTCGGTGACTTGCTCGACGTCTATGCCGAGGGCGTCCAAGTCCAGGGTTGCCTTGACGCGGGCCGGATCGCCGTTCCATGACACCAGGTAGATCAACAGCTTGCCGTTGCGTTTGAGCAACAGCCATTTGCACTGCTCGTCGCTTAAGTTCAGCGGAACATTTTCATCCCAGTAGTTGATCACCTCGCAGTCGTCCAGCCCATAGCCGAACTCGACAAGCGGCTCGGGATAGGGTTTGATGCTGATCCCGGTCTTGATCTCGTGCACCAGCATGGCCGGGCCGCCGGAGAAGTGCAGCACCACCGGTATATTGCCGGTCTTCAGCCCCAACGATTCCGCGCGGAGCATGTCGGGATGGAAACGCTTCTGCAGCACTTCGTCGCTCTTGCCCCATTCCATGTCCAGGTTGTACTCGTTCCAGACCATGTACGGGGCGATATGGGTGTTGGTCATGTGAATCATCATCCCCTGCGGCGCTTTGGGGTCGCGCAACTGTTGATGCATGATCCAGATGCGCCTGAGATACTCGCGATGGTTCCAAACGCCCGCGGACGGCACGACGATGCCATTCCATTCGTAGGCATCGGTCGTCAACGGGTCGGTGACCCGTTTCGGGAAGGAATTGTCGAAATAGATGCCGGCGCCGCGCTTCAGCCATTCCGCGGCATACCAGCAGGCGAAGTCCTGATAGCTATCCACCAGGGCGCCGGTGCTGAGGCCGATGATGGCCGGCGGCGGATCCCTGAACATCCATTCAGCCAGCGGCTTGCCGGTCCATTCGGTGTAGAATGCGGGAGCTTCATGCCCGCCCTGGACAAAGGTGGAATGAAACTCCTCGAAATAGACGGTGAACGCACCAGCGCCGCCATACGAGTAGGCCTTGTCAATGGCCTTGGTGCGGTTTCTGATAAAGTCGATCTGCATGAATCGTTCGTCGACGTTGCGTTCGCGCCAGGTCTCCAGGCGTTCATGCGCCTCGGCGAGTTTTTCCGCGTCGCCGATGCGCCGGGCGTACGAAGCATCGAATGCTGCCCAATCGTAATTGATCGGGTATTTGCATGCATAGCGTCCGAACAGTCCGAAGCCGTGCCCCATACGGAACTCCAGGGACGGATGATCGGGCCGGCCCTCGGCGCGCCAGGTCTCGGGCATGGGTTTGGCTGGCGTGGCCATGAGCCCGAACACGATATGGCGTTCGCGCTGCAGGACGACCGGCTTCTGCACCAGGTGCACGCGCAATGTCAGTACGCCGTCTTTGCGGTGGAGGCTGAAGGCGGGAGCGTACGTGCCTTTTTTGAGATTGACGTCCTTCACCCAGTTCTTGTCGTTGTCCGCGAACCAGCACAGCCCACGTTCCTCGGCGCCGAGCCAGATGTAGGGGCGGAAGCCCGTGGGCCATTCGCCATCCGGGAAATCGCGGGTGTCCCAAATGATCCCGTCGCCTTCCGGGATGCTGCCTGCGGGGTTGAAGCGCAGGGCTGTGGTGGAAACGTGGAATAGCGGCGCCATCTCATTCTTGATTGGGATATCAACCCACAGGTGCTTGATCTCCGCGTCTTTCTGGTTAGGCGCCAGGTTCATCTCCACGCGCATGCAACCGTCGTATTCGGTGATGGCGGTCGTCTTGATCTGCACCGCCGGATGCACGGCTTCGCCGCGATAGATTGCCTCGTGCGGCTTCACCGATGTCCATTCACCAGCGCCGACGAGGGCTTCGCCCGCGGCGTCAAGGGCGGGGGAGTCCTGACTGAGTCTGACGGTCATCGGGCCGGCCAGCAGTTCTTTGAATCCGCCCTCGTTGGAGCGGGCCTGCACCGAGTCCCAGAGACCGAGACCGCCGCTCCGGTATTTGCGCATGACCACCTCGATGGCGTCGCCTCCGCGCCGGATCGGTTGGAACGGCGGAAAGATTTCGGTCGTAATGCCGAGCTGGTTGTTCTCCCACACGAAGTCGCGTTCCTCGAAATGGCGAACGATGGGTTCGTCGAAGCCATCCACCTCGACCGTGACGGAGTGAACGCCTTTCGGAACGTCCGGCAATGTGATCTCGGCCACGCCGGTCGCGTTGTTTTCCGCCCACTCGAAGTTTTCCTCATGCAACCGCTCGCCACCCGCGGCAGTCACGGTGATGCGGGCCTTGCGGGTTTTGTCGAATGTTTCGCCAAGCTCGGAGGGACGCACCCACACCTTCAGCAGTTTGTAGGAGGGATAGTAACCGATTTTCGCGGCCGCCGCCGGATTCGGGCCGGTACGTACGTGCCAGAGCTTTTCCGGCGCTTTTTCCCAATTTCCTCCCTTGTGCCGAAACAGCAGATCACCCGATGCGGTGTCCGTTGCAGTGAGGGTCATGGTGTGCTTGGCGCGTTCGTGCAGCCGGTTCTCCGGCACCTGATACTCGAAGCGGGCCACGCCGCCGGGGGCGACATCGAGCGTCTTGCTCATCTCGATTTTCGGCATGTCGGTCGAGGTGATCAACAGATCAACCTGCACCTGCCGGGGTTGATCACCGGGATTGTCGACCCGGACAATCAACGGCGTTTTGCTGGAGAACGTGTCGTGCCGCAACGACTCGATGCCGACAACCGGGGCAGCTTCGGTCAAACGCACCTCGGGATAGCTGCCGAGACTGGAAAACGCATTGCCCAGCGGCATCCAGGTCGGTTGTACCCAGGGGTTCTTGAAATCGCGGGCAATGACCAGCCCGATCGACCGCCCGGTCTGGGCGCCGGCCTCCCAACCCAGGGATTTCCATGGGATGCTGATCTCGGACATCCATACGCCGCGTTCTTCGTCGACGACGTTGGCGAACTCGCCGTCCATCGACCAACCGGTGTTAGGACTGGGCTCATACTTGACATCCTTGAGCGTGCCGATGCTGTTGCCGATGATCTGGTAATAGCCAAGGTCGCCCTTGCCGCGTTCCCTGCTTTCGCGGTTCGGATCGATCCAGACTTCAATCGCGGAGTCGAAAACCAGCCGGCCGTCGTCGAAGGTCTTCTCCGCAATCAACCCACCGGGGCGCAGTTCACTCTCGACGGCGATGTAGAGATTATTCCGGTCGAAGCCCATCCATGCTTTTGCCTGACGCGGCTGAAACTTCATTCGCCGCCAGCCGCTGAACAGGCTGGTGCGAACTGCACCGTCCCATTCGCCTGCCGAAATTTCGCCGTCGATCTTCGGCGGCTTCTTCATCAATGCCGCGGTGGCCAATGACTGGCCCGTTCCATCTGCGGCTGGCGCCGCGGCAACGGTCGCCGCCCATCCCAGGAATGCCCCGGCAAACAGGGCGCTGCTCAAACGTTTCACGATTCGCATTACATGTTTCTGCATTTGTCGAATTTCCTTTTTTTCTGGTTCTTGGTTCGCGATTCTTTGACCGACAATAATGTTGGCGCGGACGGTGACCGGGTGACCGATTGCCGAACCTCGCCTAACCGTTGGCTCAACTTTTTTGCAACACCTCGTTGTCGCCAATTCTGGTTTTAATTTTGGCACACAGCGTCTTTTCGTTCTGGTCAATGACTTCGGCGGTCTCCGCCAGCAGCGGCGAGTCACCGAGATAACGCTTCGGCAAATGCACGATCCTGGGGCTGGACTGTTCCCGGGTTTCCGTGATGGCGATGCGGTTTAAGCAGCCGTTGACCACCTCGACGGCGACCCGACCGCCGCCGTGGACAGGTAATTCGAAAGAGAATGTGTTCCAGCCCTCGGGAATGCCGGGCAGCAAGTTTATGTCGTTGTCAATGGGATAGACCAGCATTCGAGTCAGGGCGCGGACGAACGCACCGGCGCCGGTGTTGAACCAGGGGTGATGCACATCCGACAGATCAGTCTGCGCGCTTTCGTTCAGCGCGGCGAAATCCATTAGCGTGGTCAGGGCGTGCTTGAGATTGTGTAGAGCTTTTTCGGGGTCTTCTATACTGGCGGCGCTGTGACTTAACTGCAACGCTCCCCAGCTCCAGAACGGCATGTGCTGCGCTTCGCCTGCCAGGTTGGTTTTGCCTTCGTCCATCTGATTTTCCGGGCTGAATCGCCGACGGTATTGGTCGCGCCATTCCCAGATGTCGCGGTCGAATTCGATTTCCGGCGTTGGCTGTCTGTCCAGTTCGTAGTCGATGTAGGGCGTGTCGGGGTGGTCGGCGGTGGTCTGGCCGTCGTAGCGCACGAGGCTGCCGCCGCCGCACATGTGCCGGGCCAGTTCCTGCACCATGGTGCCCAGGCGCTTCCACTCGGGCGCCGCCTCTTCCTCGATACCCAGGCGTTCGGCTGTTTCCCAGGCGGTGTAGAGAATCCGTGCGGCACCACAGGTGGTGAAGGCGCCGTCCTGTACCGGGTAATAGGTCTCGTTAACATCCACCAGCCAGGTGAGCATGATGTTGTTGCCGGGCAGTTCGATCAGCAGATAGCGCCGGAAAAACTCCGCGCACTCACGCAGGATTGCATAATAGCGCCGCCACAAGTGCTCATCGCCGCGGTACCGGCAGTAGTCATATACATAGTTGGCGATCACGCCGATGGTGAAAAATTCATAGTATTGGGTGGCGTTGCGGTCGGATATCTGCGATCCCGGTTCGACGGCGGCGGGCACGTACCGCGCTCCGCGGCCCCCGCTCATCATGGTCGAGAACGGCAGGATCGTCCGGCGCCACTCCATGGTGCGCTCCGGCATGTCCAGGACGCCCAGGCGCATCAAGCCTTCCGTCGGGAAACGCTCGTCCCAGAAATACGGAGCACCCCAACTGGTGTTGAACGGATTCGCGGGGCTCGACCAGGCGGTGTAGCAGCAGCGCATGGTATAGAGCTGGGTATCAAGCGTGGCTCGCAGTTCCGCCTCGTTCTCGGGGAGTTCCAGGCAAACCTGCGCGAACCATTCGTTCCACGCCCGCCGCTGGTCGGCGAAGACGCGGGCAAAGCCGTTGTCCATGATGTCCGCGATCATCGCGTCGACCGCGGCTGTGAAGTTGGCGGGCTGCCAGTTGTTCAGCCGGGCCTGGTTTTCCTCGTGAATCGCTTTGACCGGCGGCGTCATCCAGCCGCTGGTCGGAATGTCGAGAATCTGGGGATGATCGCCCAGATCGTCGGCCAGCGCCAGACACACGGTGAGAGCGTTTGATTCGGAAAGTTCAGCGGTCAATTCGAGGCGGTTGCCCGTCGCCCGCGCACTGCCTGCGGAATCGGCAAACAGCGCGATCCGCCCGCGATACTCGCGCATGCCGTCGGCTGTCGTGTCGGTCGTGATGCCGTTGGCGAACGGCTTGTTCGGCGTCCAGTGCACGCGGAATGGCAAATCCTCCGTCCCCACCTGGCACAGCGTGTACACCGCCCGCAGGTCGCGGTCGATGTCCGCAGGCAGATTCTCGTATTCACGATGGAAAACGATCAGGTTCTTTTCCAGGTGGACGAAGCTGACGGTGCGTTCGATGACGCGACCCCTTTCAATCTCGGTCTCGACGTAGCCGTCCCGCGGATGCAACCGCTGCCGCCAGCCGGTGACGTCCGGCAAACCGTTCTCGGCGGCCAGTTTGAGATCGACAAACCCCCACTCGAACAGATTGCTGTTGTAGCGGTCGTAGCGCCGGTCGTGCCGGCGTCCGCTCCACGTAATGCGCGGCGGCGCATGACTCGGCCAGGCATGCACAAAATCGTGCATTACACCGCGGGCATCCACGCATAGCTTGATCTCGTCGTTGCCGATCAACGGACAAATCCGGCGCGAATCGTCGGGAAGCGAATCCGCCGTCACTTCATGATAATCACTGCGTTTGGTTTGTTGGGGCATGTTTTTTTCTTGGTTCCGGGTTCCGAGTTGCTTGACTTCTTGATTTTGCCAATATTTCTATACTACCCGCCGGTGGCCTGGAACAGGCCGATATGGCGGAGGGTGGGGGCGCCGCGGACTTCGGTGATCTGAAGCCGCACGGCGCCGGTGGTGACCGTGCCGAGCTTGAACAGCCGCTTGTGGCCGATGGCGCCGCCGCCTGCCATGGTCACCCAGCGGTCGCCGTCGAAGCGTACCTGAAACCGCCATTTCTCGACTTGCTGCCCTTCGGCAATCATTTCCTGAAGGCAGACGCGGTTGAACGTTACAGGCTTGTCGAACCACAGTTCCACGGTTGCCGGTTCCGCATTGGCCGCCTTCCAGTAGGTATCGTTCCGCTCGTCGGTGATTGTTTCGGCACGGCTGCCGTCGATGTCAACATCCACCCCGGCGCCTTTCGCCTTGTCGTCGGCAAAGGTTTTGTCCAGTTCAGACCGCCATTCGGAAAGCCGCTCGACATCGAAATCGGGAATGCGCCCGGCGCGGTCCGGCGACAGGCCGAGCAACAAAACGCCATTGCGTCCGACGCTTTTGTAATGGGTCTCCATCAGTTGCTCGGTCGTGCGCACCACGCATTCGTGGTTCGGATGCCAGAACCAGTACATGCGGAGGCTGTAGTCGATCTCGACCGGGGACCAGAACAATTGGCTGCGCTCGGCCAGCGTTGCGAGGTCCGCAACCGGTTTCACTCCGAGCGACGTCATGCCGTCAGTGTGCGGATCGAACTTGGCGGCGTCTGTCACGGCATGCCAGTTCCTGAACTGGTCCGGTTCAGTGTTCAGTCCGTATACGCTCCATTCGTCGCCGCGCGCCACGCCGCCTTCGTTACCGCCCCAGCGCACGTCTGGTCCCTGGTTGGCGATCAGCGCATTGGGCTGCAGTTCGCGGATCAGCTTGAAGTACGCAGGCCAGTCGTAGTGCTGGTACTTGCCCCATTTGCCTTCGCCGCAGGCGCCGTCGAACCAGAACTCGGCGATCTCGCCGTAGTTGGTGCACAATTCACGAAGTTGGGCCATGAAAAAGTCATTGTAGGCGGGGGTGCCGTAACAAGGTTCGTGCCGGTCCCAGGGCGACAGGTACAGGCCGAACTTGATGCCGCCGCGGCGGCAGGCTGCCGCCGTTTCCTTGACGATGTCGATGCGCCCGTCGCCGAATGGGCTGTGAGTGATATTGTGATCGGTGGTCCGAGTCGGCCAAAGGCAGAAGCCGTCGTGGTGCTTGGCGGTGAGGATGAGCAGACTGCTGCCGGTCAGCTTCGCAGTTTCCACCCACTGCTCGGGATCGAACCCTGTGGGATTGAAGAAGGACGGCGCTTCCGTGCCGAGCCCCCAGTCCTGTTCCTCATAGAAGGTTGGCATCCCCCAGTGGATGAACGTCGTTACCTCCATCTCCTGCCAGGCGAGCTGCTGTCTTGTCGGCCGCACCGCCGCGGCACGGCGGGCAATGCTCCTGCTTTCAGTGTTGTCAATTGTTTTTTGATGCATGGTTTAACATAACTTTATGGTTAATTTACGAACGGGTTATTCGATATATAAAGTTGCTAAAAAGCGACTTTCGGCGATTCGTTTTATCCCTTGACATATAAAATAAGGGGGAAGTTTTTTCCTAGTAAATGGCGATATAGGCGTTGCGCTGGTTGCCGGTTGCCAGGCGCAGCAGTGGGCTCCACCGCACCGATCCGTCCACGCGCAGTATGTTGCCGCCCGTTGGCAGGGCGGTGGTTGTGTGGCGCACCTTTCCGAGCTTTCCACCCGCGTCGTTGTCCGGCCAGCCCCCCAGATAGGCATTGCTGCTGGCCGGGTCGGCGTAACCTTCGGCAGCAAGGATGTTGCCCGGTTCACTGCGAGCAAGGCGGTGGCTGGGGGCGGCCGGATAGTGCGTTATGGGAGAGCTGGGATCGAAATCGCCGACCGTCCCTGTCCAGATGCCGGCGGTGGCGGCCATGTCGGTGGTTCCCCACCAAATATTGAATTGTCGTTCGTGGACAAATTCCGGATAGCCGTTCTGGTCGCTGGCCAGCCCATACCATTGGCCGCCACCCTGGTATGCCGCTTCTCGCAATTCAGCTTCCGTCCGCGGAACAAAAAACTTGCCGCCGTCGCTGGCGCCGTTGCCGTAGGCTCGTTCAAACTTGGGGCACAACCAGACAGGGGCGTTGCCGCCCGTATAGTCGTCGATCAGCACATCCTGCTGGCGCATGCCCGCCGGGATTCGGGTTTGATGATATTCCAGGGTGGGAAGAACCCCGTCAAAATCGCTCGAAAACATGATAAACGCAAGCCCCTGCTGGCGCATGTCGCCCGAACATACCACCTTCGAAGCCGTAACCCGTGCGCTCCGCAAGGCGGGCAGCAACAGCGATGCGAGCACCACTATGATCGCGATCACGACCAGGAGTTCGATGAGGGTGAATTTGCGGAGGTTCATGGGTTTTTGGTTCCGGGTTCCGGGTTCCGGGTTCTTGGTTCTTGGTTCTTGGGTTTTTTTGGCTGTAGCGAAGCGGAAGTCCGTCTTAGGTGGATTTTTGACGTTAAATAAGTCCGGCAGCCTGCTGGTTCTTATGCGAAAAAAAGGGAGCCGCCGCCACTGTCCTTGCGGCAGTGGTGCGAATGTTTGAGAAAATACATGACGCTTGTACTTTTCCCTAAAGGTTTCTCTTCCGAGCCACCGCCGAAGACAGCCCCGAAGGAAAACCCGGCGGCGGCATTTTGAACTCAAGCGACAGTGCCATAGCTTTTCACGGAAACTCTACCTACGCCGTGGATGTCTGTTCAGGAACGCGAGGCCGCCGAGCACAATGAGC
>CAZSBQ010000015.1:0-5069 GCA_964604795.1 uncultured Victivallales bacterium
GAATCAACACCATGGACATCCGCGCCCTGGAAGACCTGATCCTCGGATTCTCAAGTCGGCAATTCCGCTACATCACTTGGTTCGGCGGACTCATCGGCGCCGTCATCGGCCTGATCCAGGCCGCCATGACCCTCATGCTGTAGGGTCCCGACACTAGCGCCAACCCGATACCGGGACCAATGCCGGCGATGAATCCGCGTCCGAACAGTGACGCCCAAGCGATTAAGGCGCTCGTCAAAACGCGAATTTTTGATGTGCCCATGACGTGAACGGTCAAAGGAACAGTAGTGATGAGGACTGAAAAACTGGAGGCGGTCGAATGAAGCGATTGAAATGGTGGCTTGCAGCGGGGGTTTTACTGGCGACCGGAGCCGGAGCCGAGCCGCCCGATGTCGGTGATCTGTTCACGGACCCGGGAATCTGGGCGCTGGACGCCGAGGCCTTCACCGCGCAGTACGGGGCGCTCCGATTTCGCTGGACCAGCCGGGAAAAAAGACAATGCCGGTCGACCGACGCCGGGGAGCTGATGCCCGGCGTGTCCGTGGCCGAGGTGCTGGTCGATTTTGCCGACGGCGTCGTGAACGGGGTCACGTGCAGGATTTACAATCGCGGGGATTCCGAGATCGTGTCCACTGAAAAATTCCAGGCGCTCGGGCGCACCGTGACGAAGGCGCTGTCGGAGCTCACCGGCGACCGCCCTCGGCCCGTGAGGCAGTTGCGGGCTACGGGGATCCGCCGCCAGGGGCTGCAATGGGTGCGCGAACCGAATCTGTATCGGCTCGTATGGTCGTACACGACGCGCCACGGCGAAGACAATCTGCCGGAATACCTCCACCTCGTTCTTCGGCCCGCGGCCAAGGCGGGGGGGACGCTCGGCGACCGAGAGCGCCCGCCGACGCCGCTGGAACTGCGGCAGTCCGTGGTGAAGCGCGACAACGGCGACGTGATACTGCCGTCGGTCCCGATGGTCGACCAAGGTCAAAAGGGATACTGCGCCGTGGCAGTGATGGAGCGCCTGTTGCGGTACCTTGGCCGGAAGACAGACCAGCACGAGCTGGCGCAGATGGCCGGGACCGGACAACAACGGGGGACCGACCCGAATTCCCTCAAGAACGCACTGCGAAAGTTTTCCGGTCAGTTCAAAATCCATGTCCAAGTGATCGAGGAATTCGACATGGGCGTGTTGAGGAGCATGATCAGCGACTACAACCGCGAGGTGCGTCGAAGCGGCGGGCGCCCCATCGAGCTGCCTAAATCCGGAGTCATTCAACTCGATCAGATCTACGCGCTACTGGATCCCGAGGTGTTCGTGCGCTCGAAATCAAACGATCACACCGGTATGCGGAACTTTGAAGCGGCCATCCACAAAAGCATTGAGACCGGGCTGCCCCTAGTTTGGAGCGTGATGCTGGGCATCGTCGCCGAACCGCGGATTCCGCAGGCGGCGGGCGGACACATGCGGTTGATTATCGGGTTCAATCGGGAGAAGGACGAGGTGCTGTTTTCCGATACCTGGGGCGCGGGCCATGAGGAGAAACGAATGAGGTTGGCCGAGGCGTTCGCCATTACAACCAACCTCTACGCGGTGAAACCGCGGTAAAGAAGTCCGCTGAACAGGCGCACTTCGTGATCCTTTCAGCATGCCGTTCGCGCCGGTTGTCGGACTGCTGCTCGGCGTGTACTGGCATGAGTTCGTGGACGAAGCCTGGGACAGTTTTCCGTCAGTTCTGAACATTTTTCCGAATCATGCGGAGCATCTCCTCCTATGTCCACAGAATTTGGTTGGATCCGGTCAGTTGAGTTCGCAATGGCTTTAGTATCAACGGGCATCCCTGCCTGTTGTGAAGTTATCCGCACCCAGGATGGCCGCAGCACGTAAGCAATCCAACCAAATTCTGTGGACATAGATCTCCTCGGTTCGCGATTGTACCCAGAACTGACTGATGGGCGGAAATCACCTTCAGCGCGGCCAGGAGTCCGATCCGCGAAACATTTATGTGTAGATAATGCATCATACTTTTTATCAGGTGGTTATGAAGAAAATTTTGTGAATTTCATCATTTTGACTTGTAATTGTTCCAACAGTAGACTACAGTACGTGTATGATTACCATTCAAGACATAGCTGCCCATATCGGGATGTCGCCCGCCACAGTCTCGAAGGTCGTCAACCGTCGACCGGATGTCGGGGCTGACACGATCAGGGTTGTGGAGAACGCCATTGCGGAGCTTGGCTATAAGCCGCGGCCCCGCGGCCGCCCGGCCGGCCGGCGCGGCAACGGCAATGGGCGTCGCACCAATCGGATCGCCCTGCTGGCGCCGGGCATCCCGCGCGCCCAGATGAATTCACCGGTTTACATGGACCTCCTGCACGGCGTCGAGGGTGCGGTTCGCGATGCGGAAAAGAGCTTTCTTCTGACCCACCTGCCGCCGAACAGCCCGTGTCCGCCCCAGATATTCCCGCAGAAAGTGGATGGAGTGATCCTGTTCGGTCCGACCGGCAACAAGCGTTTGGCAACTAAACTGCGATCCATGCCCTGTGTGCAAGTCATGGGCAAGATCGAGTGCGAAGGCTGGTGGGATCACGTATCCTACAACAACTCACGGCTCGGCGAAATCGCCGCCAAGTACCTTCTGGACCGCGGACATCGGCAAGTAGTGTTCATCTCCAGCATGGAAAAAGATTTCTTTCTCGAGCGCGGAAACGCTCTTAAAAGGGCTCTGCAGGCGGCGGGCGGCGACAGCATGGAGTTTGTCGACGAAAGCCTGGAAGACGAAAGCGGCTCATTCATAAGAATCGTCCCGGAGGGGCTGCAAAAGGTGTTCGATCAGATAATGGCCGCCATTGACAACCAGGCCTCAAGAACAGCTCATCCAGAACTCGGGATCCGGAACTCGGGATCCCCAACAGCCATATTCCTGGCCGCCGACACCCTGGCCCCGGCGGTGTGCGCCGAACTGCAGCGCCGCGGATTGACAGCGGGCGAAGATGTCGATCTTATATCCTGCAACAACGAGCAAATGCTGCTCAACCACGTGCACCCGCGTCCCGCAACCATCGACATCCACGCCGAACAGGTCGGACGCAAAGCAGTCGAACAACTGCTCTGGCGCATCGACCACCCGACCGAACCACGCGTCACCATCGCCCTCGAGCCGACGCTGGTGAGCGCCTCACCTGCGCCAAAAAGCATGCAGAATTGCGAACTGCAAGAAGCCTGAGGAATTTTATTCGAGTTTAAACCTAACACGACTTCGTAATGGCAACAGAAAAAGGAGACAGATCATGCATACTCTGAAAATACAACTTTTATTGACGATGACAGGTATACTTTATGTTGTCGCCCCTTTTGCCGGCGCAGACTTGTTAACCTGGGACGGGGGGGCTAGTGACAATCTAATTTACCGGGATGCAAACTGGAACCCGGACGGGCAGCCCAAGAACGGGAATTCTGGAATCGTACCGGATGGATTCACGGCGGAATCCGGTTGGTCCGATGGCACTGATGGCTATGTCGTTTCTTTCAATGGCAATTCCTCTTTTGTCACATCGTCAAACCAGTATTACAGCCACGGGACAGACCTGACTTTTAACGATACATAGTCATACAGTACAACCGGGCGCTTCGGCCTGGGCTATAACGGGCCCGACGGCGCCTCGTTTACCTTTAACGACAGCTCGACAGGTTCCGCCGGCGGACGGCTCGTGTTTGGCCAGACCAGTGGCACGGTCAGTGCCGGAAATCTGACCCTAGGGGGGAATTCAACCTTCACTTATCACTCGACCATGTGGATACTCGACACGGGCAATTCGCTCATTCATACTTTAGATTTAAGCGGACACGCTGTATTGACCGGGGAAGGCGCCGGCTTTTACAGGGCGGGAACCGCCGTACTAGATGTCAATTTCGCCAAAACCATGCCCGGCTCAACGCAGGCCATGTGGAAAATTCCGGCAGCGCAAAGTTTTAACCAGTCTTATATCCAGTATCAGATAGACGGTGTCAATACTACTCTTGAGGATGAACGGTTCATCCAGACAATATCGGGGGACTATAACACATTGACGATAATCCCCGAACCCGCCTCCCTGCTTCTGATGGGGCTGGGATATCTAGTTATCGCAATGCGGCGGCGAGCCCAGTAGTGCAGATACTGCGGTCACCGCTGAATAACAAGGAGGCCGGCAAACAACAAATAGATAAACCAACAGAATTCCGCAACAACCCACTCGCAAAAACACAACAAAAAGGAGAACAAACATCATGAGTACTACAAAGTATGTCGCAATCGTAGCAGTCTTCGTCCTTGGCGCCGTAGCGTCCGCACCGGCAATCGGCGCACAGTTTGTCTATGAAGGGTTCAGTTCGGAGGATTATACCAATGGCACTGAGATACAATATGTCACTGATAATCCCGGCACGGGCTGGGGTGGCAATTGGAACGCCGTCAGTGGCACCACATATCAAAGCACTGATTTCTTCGGCGATAACTCGCCGGCCGGTGGCACCTCAGACCGCATTGGCGGCTCCGCCAACAAGGCAGGCGGCAACACCAGCGATGTATGGCGCTCAACCATGGATCTGTCCGACAAGTTCCAGGCAGGCGACACGGTCTGGTTTTCCTATCTGGTCGCGGCGCGCCATAACATCGACAACCAATTTAACATAGGATTCGCGTCCAGTACGGCGTACGACAGCGGCATCGGCATTTCCTTTGTCCCCAACTCCTCCAACGAGCTGATTCACGGGCGGGTTGACGGTACGCTTTCCACTACCAGCATATCCGCTCCGCTGAATAGTGACGGTTTTAACACGAACGGTAATAATCTCTCCTATTTTGTAGTCGGAGAGTTTGTCAAAGGCAGTGATCCCGACACCGACTCGTTGCGCCTCTGGGTAAATGAAGGGACGGAGCTCCCGAGTGCCGCCACCTTTGAATTCTCCGACTTCAGCCTGGCGGCCACTCCCGACCGATTCGGTTTCAACGATACTACTGTCACTCTCGATGGCGGCGGTTCGGCTCAAGTCGCCGTATGGTTTGATGAAATCAAAATGGGAGCCAGCATGG
>CAZSBQ010000015.1:5169-17102 GCA_964604795.1 uncultured Victivallales bacterium
GGTTCGGCTCAAGTCGCCGTATGGTTTGATGAAATCAAAATGGGAGCCAGCATGGATGACATCGGTGTCATCCCCGAGCCGTCGACCCTTGCATTGCTCGGGCTGAGCGGTTTACTGTTGATGAGAAGACGGCGGCGGTAGGCCCGAAGCGCACGCGCCGGCATGGTGGCGGAACACCGAGCCGCAGACTCTTTTTTCGGAGTGCGGCGTGCCGGTGCCGCTTTCTGATGCCCCGACCCGGCGGAGCGAATGAAATGGCAAAGCGGTGCCAAGCCGTGATTTTTGCTGTCTTTGCTTTGAACCTTGTCCAATCTTCCGAATGACATGAACACCCCAATTTCCACCTCAACCATGCCGCCGCGAGCCGGCTCGCGGCGAAGTGATTCGACAGCGTTCACGCTGATCTAATTACTGGTTGTCATCGCCATCATCGCGATCCTGGCCAGCCTTTTGCTGCCGTCCCTGGGGCGCGCCCGCGATTCGGCGAATAGGACCTCTTGCGGCAGCAATCTGCGGCAAATAGGCATTGCCGTGAGCATGTACACAATGGACAATAACGGCTATTTCCCGTATGCCGCCGACTGGGGCGCCGGTGGTTATAAAAATATCAGCCACGACGATCTGCTGAGCGCCTACGACGGCCGCGAACTCACGCGCGCTGAGATGGAACAAGGCGCGGCACCGGTCCGCGGCCCCGTCGATCTCTGGGCCTGCCCGTCCGATGATTTCACCGTAGGCAACGGTGATATTCGCCGCACATACGTCATGAACCGCGGCGGTCGAACCGGTGCCGGCCCTGAAGACATTAGAGGTATTGCCGGCGAACAACTAAATTCTTCCCGGACAACCCAAGTCGACAATCCATCTCAAACCATTGCCATGACAGAAAATGCCATGGCGTTCTGGAGCGGGGACACCGAATATGCACGGCATTTGGGCAGCCCCTTTGTGCAAGGTGTTCTGGTAGACAACCCCGCCAATCAGGACGGCACTTACACCATCAACGGAAGCTGGAGTGGCAAACAACGCGTGCTGCACCCGCCAAACCGTTTCAACTATCTATTCTGTGACGGCCATGTCGCCGCCATGCGGGGCGAGGAAACAATCGGCACAGGCAGTATGACAAATCCTCGCGGCATGTGGACGAAGGGCGCAGGTGACTGAATCGGCCAGCAGTTTGTCGGACGTCGCATCGACTGTACGAGAGATGCAGTTCCGTGTTTTTTGGATCATGTTGCCATCCGTCGACACACATTGCCAATCTTTCGGCTCGCCAAAGGGTTTTGGTTGCCTGCCGATGGATCATCCTCCAATTCATGGTTAAAAGTGAGCTTGTATGAGTAGAAACACGGAAAAAATTGTCGTTTTAGCTCTGTGCATTCTTATTGGCAATCTTGTCCCGATTTCCTTTGCTGCCGCCGGTCCTGTTGGCAATAATCCGAACGGAAAGTTCGCGGATCGCAACAGCTCCGAAGCCAAGGCCTCGCTCGGGCGCGATTTTCTGGGCATGCTGTATCACGACCGCATGGATATGCATGTTCAGGGGCTGCGCCATGACCGGCGGTATACAAAAGTCGTCGACTTGTACAACAAAGGCCAATACGGTGCCGGCCTGACCGCCTTCCGCGATTATTTTCTGGCCAAGCTCCGCAACCCTCAGGCTTACGGCCTGACGACTGCCGATGTCAGTCCGTATTCGGAAGGGATAACCGGCCTCGGGGCATGGACGGGGCCTCAGCTCAACCCGAACCAATCCCGAACCAGGGCAGTCGCCGCCGCCGACCAGCTCATGCAGGGCGTGATGCGCCTCGGCGGCAAGGATGTCAAAATCGGCGAGCCGGGCCAGGTCAACTGGAACCAGCCGCTGAAAGCGGGTGAACAACCCCGCGGGGGCAAAACACCCGAGAAAAAACTGCATGTCGCGACGGGCTTCCGAGTGCTGGTACAGGCCTGGCTGAACACCGGCAATGATACATACCTGGAACGCTGGTTCGCGTACCTCGACGACTGGGCCTTGAACTCCGACTACCTCGGCAGCATCCATCCCTGCCGGGTACCGAGCACCGACAAGGAATACGACACCATCGGGTTTATCCGGACGCTGGGAGCTATCGCCCGGTCACCGGACAGCAACGACCTGATTCCGCCGGCCACGCTCGCGCGGGTTTTGCGCAAACACCTGCACGTCGGTCCGATGCCGGCCATCGCCTACATGCGCTCGAACACCCACAACTGGACGCCCGGCATGGGACTGTTTTTGAAAGCATTGCTGCTTGATGAATTCAAGGTGGCGGCGGACTGGTTCCGCGAAGCGCGCCGTCGCAACATCGAAGACAATGCCGTAACGCAGAACCTGCGGGACGGTTCCGAAAACCAGCAGGATCCATGGTATAACGACAATTACCTGCAGGTGTATCAGGCACTGCGGCTGCTGGAGGCTAGATCGAATGTCAACCGCTGGCAGGAACGCTCGTGGGTATCAGAAATCCGCACCAACCCGCTTTGGCGGCAAACGGTGCAGGAGCATCTGAACAGGCGGGTCCGCTACTTTCTGCTCAATCGCACACCGCAGAATGAGTGGCCGATCCCCTGGCGCGGCGGCGACAAGCGCGCGGCCACCGGCATCCCCCCGGAATGCCGCTACGGCACTATGCCGGCCATGGCGCCCGAGCCGTACAGCGGCGGCGAAACCCTGGAGCTTTATCGCGCCATCACTGAACGCAACTCCGGAATCCGCCCGTCAATCACCGCCAACTGGTTCCCGTACGGCGGCTACAACACGGTATACGAAGGATGGGATCGCGACAGCGGCTACGGCGCCCTCTTCTGCTCGCCCCGTCCCGGGGCGTACGGCGGCCTGCGCAGCCGCAGCAACAACAACACCTTCGGCCTCGCCGCCTTCGGACAGGATATGCTGGTTGACGATACAGTCGGGCATTACATGCACCCGTCCTCGCCGATCAAAGTGGACGGACAGAACCAATTCTTCCACGCCGGCATCTACAGCGTGCCGCCCCCCGCCGCCCACAAGAAAACGCTGGTCAGCGCCTGGACCGATCCGGCGCCATGGCGCTGGCACGATTCACGGAATTTCAACCTCATGGAAGGCGTTTACGACGGACCCTGGTCCAACCCGAACGGTGCACGGCAGGGAAATCAACCGGAAACGGACAAAAACAACCTGCCCGGCACGCTGCGTCTGGATCAGACAATCCGCGGCGTTTCCCATCAGCGCCTGGTACACTACGTCAGAAACGCCGGAGTCTGGATCGTTACCGACCGGATGAAGGCCGACGATGCAGCAGGGGAAAAACGTAAGTACGAACAGGTCTGGCGGCTGCCGCTGAAACCTTCTGACTTCCACGCCTTCAAGGACGATGAAATCAAGGTTCGCACCGACCAGCGCCGAATTGTCACGAACAGCGACAGCAAGACCAAAGGACGCCCGCAGGCCAATATCAGCCTGAGCCAGTTCAGTTTGAACGATCTGGAATACTCGGAAAAGGTCGTACCCAACAATCTGAAAAACCGTTATATGGTTTACGGGCGCAAGGAAATATCCGTAAACTGGACGGGGACAGGCGCGACCCAGGTTGTGACGCTGGCCGTGCCGCGGGCGCCGGGGGTTGACGACGGCGAAGTAATTGAAAATATTGAGCAGCTCACGCCGGGGGGGGAAGCCTGCGGTTTCAAAGCAACCCTCGCCGACGACAGCCAACTCATGTACCTCGCCGCGCCGGCGGGCAACAACATGCTCGAACTCGGTCCGGTGGCGGCCCGGGCGGAAAGTCTGCTGATTGTGCAACGGGGGCGAGGGACGAGTGCGGCGGACGAGCGGGAGATTCGGGGAATCGTGCTGGGATGCACCGGTATGACGATCAATGGCGAGTCAGTCGCAGTATCCCATCCCGACTTCGAATTCACGTTCAACAAGGCTGACGATAAAGATGAGGAGACAGCCCCCGCTACCCGCTACTCGCTACTCGCTACTCCCATCCATCGCCCGATTTCGCCGGTCGAGATCGGCCCGGACCGGACGGCGTTCGCGGAATCGATGGAAGTGACCATGACCAGCAAGACTCCTGATGTGGAGATTCGCTACACTCTGGACGGCAGCGAACCCACCCCGCACTCGCCCCTTTACGACGGCCCCTTCCGGCTGAAGTCCGCTGCCGTGGTCAAGGCCCGCGCCTATCGGCCCGGTGTCAGTGAGAATCCTGCAGTGCTCAGCGGCACCCATGCAACCGTGGTCAGCAAGGCCAGTTTCAAACGACGCCCGCTCCAGGCCGCCGTTAAAGCCAACGCAACGACCCCCGGCCTCGGGTGTAGATATTACGAAGGCCCTTGGTGGAAGCTGTGGATGTTCCTGGATGACATGAAGCCATTACGCACGGCCGGAGCCTCATCGGTATTCGATCTCGACATCATCCCCGATGACAATCCGCCGGTGAGCAACGGCGTAACGCCGCGAGAGAAATACTACGCCCTCGAATACCACGGCTATCTCGAGATTCCGGAGGATGGCGTCTATACCCTGCATGCACCGCGCGAGTTCGTGTACCCCGACACCGACGCCGGTTATGAACTGCGGGTTTTCCTGGGTGAGCGCCGCGTGCCGTGGGGAGCGCGGACAGAACGCTACGGGCTGAACGAATGGTATCCGGCCACTTCATTGCACGCGTTCGGCACCTGGTCGATCGCCCTTGAAAAAGGCCTGCATCCTTTCCGCGTGGTCTGGGTCGACTACCGCACCACCGCCGCCGAAGGCCTGAACCGCCCCGGGATTCGCGATTACATCTGGAGCGGCGTCACCCCCGAACTGAAAATCTCCGGCCCGGGAATGGAACCGCAACCGATTCCCGCCGGATGGCAATTACACTGACGTGCATACCAAATGGGTTTTAGTTCCGGATTCGCGGTTGTCCGAAAAACAACAAAAAAAGGGATATTATTATGATTCAAACAGTTCGTGCTGTCATGCTGACCATTATGGCTTCCGCCTCTCTTGCCGCAGCGCAACATTTCTACGTGGCGCCTGACGGCGCTGATGACAGTCCCGGGACTTTAGACCAACCGTTTGGCGCCCTCGAAGCGGCGCGCGATGCCGTACGACGGATGACGGAAAACGGCAACTACCCGGAAGCGGGGGTGACCGTACATCTGCGCGGGGGCGTCTATCGCCTGAAAGCACCGTTTGAGCTGACTGCCCGCGACAGCGGCCGGCCGCATGCACCGGTGCGATACCGTGCCTATCAGCAGGAACAAGTCGAGATCCTCGGCGGCATCGCGTTGGAACTGGACGACTTCAGCCGGGTTACGGACGCGCGGGTTCTGGACCGTCTGCCCGCCGCGGCTAAAGATAAGGTGCTGCAGGTCAACCTGGCAAGCATGGGCATTGTCGACTATGGCCAACTGCCGCTGTACGGTCACAGCATGTACTGCCTGGAGCAAATGACCGACTACCGATCGGGACCGCCGGCGCCACAGCTTTACTGGGATGACGCTCCCATGACGCTGGCCCGCTGGCCCAACGACGGATATGCCAAGGTTGAGCGGGTGGTTGACAAGGGTGACCGCATTCGGGATTGGATGGACGACCAGCGGGAGCGCGAGAAGTACGTTCCACCTGAAGACCGCCCGGATACACCGCGCGGGTTCGCGTTTAAAATGGATGAAAAACGGCTGGACCGCTGGGCGTCGGCCGAGGACCTGCGCCTGTATGGCTACTGGTTCAACAATTGGTCGGACCAGGCGGTCGAGGTGGCCGAAATCAATAGCGAGGACGGCATCCTGCGCTCCCGTCAGCCCAGCGCCTACGGCCTCCGTCAAAATCAGCGCTTCTATGCCTACAATCTTTTAGAGGAAATGGACCAGCCCGGGGAATGGTACCTTGACCGGGACCGCGGCATTCTCTACGTGATCCCCCCCGACAATCAGCCGACACCAGATATTCAGTTGTCTTTGCTGAACGATACCCTGATAACCCTTGACGAGGCATCACACGTCATTTTCGAAGGATTGAACCTCGGTTGCACGAGAGGCTCCGCCATTACCATCAGCGGTGGTCGCGAGGTCAGCGTGAAGCAGTGTCGAGTGGCCAACGTCGGCGACCGTGGGATCATTGTGGATGGCGGCCGGCAGCACTCCGTATCCGATTGCGAGATTTTCAATTCCGGAGGCGGCGGCGTCATGATTTCCGGAGGCGTGAGGGAGACGTTGACGCCAGGCGGCCACCGGGTGGAAAACAATCTTATTTATGATTATGCACTGACCGTTAAAACTTACCGAGCCGCCGTCCATATCGAGGGTGTCGGACACCGGGCTGCGCATAATGAAATCCATTCTGCGCCCCATGTTGCCATTTTGTTCGGCGGCAACAACCATCAGATCGCGTTCAACCATATCTACGACGTGTGCCGGGAAACCGACGACATGGCCGCCATCTATGCCGGACGCGACTGGACCGCTCGCGGTACCGTCATCCGCAACAACCTGATTCGCGACCTCAAAGGCTATGGGGCGGGCACCCACCGCGTGTCAGGCGTTTATCTCGACGACGGCATGAGCGGGAGTCGGGTCGAAGACAATATTTTCATGGACGCAGCCCAGGGGCTTTTCTTCAGTGGCGGGCGTGAGAACCGGGCCGTGAACAACTTGTTCATGAACACGGGAAATATGATCCGTTCCTTCTCAAAGAAGCAAGCGTACACTACCTGGGCCAAAGCGGGCTGGCGTACGCTGCATGAAAGACTGCGTAAGATGCCCATTGACAGTGAGCCCTGGCGAACCGCATACCCCAGGCTGCCCGGCATTCTTGACGACGAGCCTGAGCTGCCCAAGTATACCGTCATTCGTGACAACCTGCGCTTCAACGCTCCCCTGGTTATGGAAAAAAAGTTAGGCATCCACGAAGACGTGATTCGGTACGGAACCGTGCAGAATAATCCGGAAATTGACGTACCCCCGGGACACTATGATGACGAGACGGGGCGATTCATCTTCGATCCCGCCTCCGGCGTCTTCGAAATCATGCCGTCTCTAAAAACGATTCAGACTGATAAGATCGGCAGGCAGCAATGATTTCCGTACGCGGAATATGATTTTGGGAAAACGGAAACCCCGAGCACAAAAAAGTCGCATACCATCTGATTCTCAGGAATTGTGGGATAACAGCAAGTTTTTCAATATGCGGTTTCCTTTCCAAATATTTGCCTCGGCTGTCGGCATGGTAACGGTCATCTGGTGTTTCGGCTGGATGCTGCGCCCGGAGCTTCCCGCCGGCCTTGAGCAACCCGCCCCGGCGGAAATTCGCGCGGCGGTTGAAGCGCGCAGCGACACGTTGCCGGTTGACCAGCCTTTGCGTATACACCAGGAGGTTGACTACAGCGAAGGCGAGACGGCTTCCTGGTGGCCCAAAGGCGAATCACCGGTTCTGACCGAATTGGTGGAAGAAGGCAAATTGCCCCCCGTGGCCGACCGGGTCGGCCCGGAACCGATTGTTTACGAAGGGGTGGACGGCATCGGCAATTACGGGGGAACATGGGTTCGCGTCGCCGGAAGCAATATGACAAAGCATGCCCTGGCCTACGAGATGGGCAATGCCACCTTGAAGAGATGGAATCCCTATGGTGACGCGACAGTGCCGCATTTGGCCAAGCGCATTGAGGCATCGGATGACAACCAGGAATTTCTGGTGCATTTGCGGCGGGTCCGGTGGTCGGACGGTCATCCGTTTACGGCCGACGACGTGATGTTCTGGTGGAAGGAGTGGGCCACCTGGGAGGATGAGGAAACGGGCGAGCCTCTCGGTTTTATACCGGAACTGGTCAAAATTCGTGGCGAATACGGCAGAATTGAAAAGGTCGACGATCACACGATTCGCTATGTCTTCCCCCACCCGTATGGCATGTTCCCCGAGTATATGGCAACCATGCGGGCCGCGGCCTGGGCTTACTTTCCCGCGCACTTCCTGCGTCAGTACCACCCTGATCTTGGCGATCAGCAGCTGATCGAGCGCAAGATGGAGGCGCTCAATATCAGGAGCAAGAAAGCGTTATTTGACTACATGCGCTCTCCCGGCACGCCCGGTCGTCCGACGCTGGGCCCCTGGATGCTGCACACCTACCGCACCAGCGGTCCTTATGTTCTGGTGCGCAATCCTTATTATTATGCGGTAGATGTCGAAGGCAATCAATTGCCGTATATGGATCGCGTTCTGCAACTTGAAAAAAATCCGCAAATGGTTGGACTCTCGGTTGCCGCGGGGGACGCGTCGATGCAGGTGGCCAGTTTCGAAGAATATACAACGCTGATGAGCCAGCGTAAACGCCGCGGCTATGACATCTACCACTGGTATAACGCCGGTCGCAATCCACTCGTTCTGCAACCCAACCTTAATCGGTTCATCGAACCGGGCAAGCCGGCGACCGCCAAAAAAGCCCGCCTTCTGGCCAATTCGAAATTTCGCCAGGCACTGTCGCTTGCCATAGACCGCCAGACGATCATTGACGCTGTCTGGCATGGAACTGTGGAACCAAGCCAGGTGGCGCCCGGCAGAATCAGTATTTATCATTATCCGAAACTCAACAATGCCTTTATCGAATACGCCCCGGAAACGGCCAACCGGATGCTGGACGAATTGGGGTTGGATAAATATGACGCGGAAGGGTTCCGCACTTTCCGGGACGGGTCGCGCATGGTTTTTTATATCAATGCCCACCAGGGTGCGAACAGCATCGGTCCCGCCCAATTTGTCACGCGCAACTGGCGGCAGGTCGGCATCCGGGCAATTCTCCGGGAACGCTCCGGCACCCTGTCCAGCACGGAAGTGCACAGCCGGGTCGCCGATTTTTACATCGGGGCGGACGACGCCTCGCACAATGCCCTCAGCTCGCGCTATATCGTTCCGCAAAACCGTTGGTCCGCCTGGGCTTCCGGCTGGGGAAGCTGGTATTATGCCGACGGCATGGCCGGCAGCGCCAAGGCCGAAACCGAAAACTGCATTCGCCCGCCCGATGACCATCCCATTATGCGGGCCTTTGCGCTTTTCGATAAAGCCTTGGGCGAGATTGATCCACGAAAAAGGGCGGAAATATTCCGGCCCGCCATGGATATTGCCGCCGAAAACCTATGGGTCATCGGCATCGCCACGGCGCCGCCCGTGCCGGCGGTTGTCAAAGATGGCTTAAAAGGGGTGCCTCGCAAGTTGATCTACGGGTTTCTCGATTTTGGCCAGCTTAACAATGCCTATCCGGAGACCTGGTACTGGGAAAACCCGGAATACGCGGAAGGCGCCCGCCGGGAAATCAAACGTGAAATCACCACGGTCACCACTCGGGATCAAGTTATGGGAAGCGGCGACCGGGCCGACAACGGCATTGCTTCAGCATCCGGCAGGGTGCTTGGGAGGGTATTGCGCTGGACGGCGGTTCTCATCGGTTTGGGCGTACTGGCTTTGGTCACGATCAAGCATCCGTTTGTCGGACGGCGGCTGTTGATCATGGCCCCCACTCTGTTGGTCATTTCAATCGGCGTGTTCATCATCATTCAGATCGCTCCGGGCAACTTCATCGACACTTACATCATAAACCTGCAGATGCAGGGTCAGGAAGCCTCCCGGAATGAAATCGAGAGTTTGCAGGAAATGTTTCACTTGGACGATCCCCTGCCGGTTCGTTACCTGCACTGGGCGGGGTTCACCTGGTTTACCTCGTTCAAACCGGAAGACAAAGGTCTTATGCAGGGGAACCTTGGATGGTCGATGGAAAGCCGCCAGCCGGTCAATGACATTGTCGGCGACCGGATACTTTTGACGATACTGATATCACTGGGCACCATTCTGTTCACCTGGGTTGTGGCCTTGCCAATCGGAATTTATTCCGCGGCCCGGCAATATTCGTTTGGCGATTATGTCTTGACTTTCTTCGGGTTCATCGGCGTCTGCGTCCCGCAGTTTCTGTTAGCCCTGATTTTCATTTACATAAGTGACAATTGGTTTGGCGTGCAAATTACTGGATTATTCTCTCCGGAGTATGCGGTGCAGCCACACTGGAGCTGGGGGAAGGTTGTGGACTTGCTTCAGCACATATGGCTGCCGGTGCTGGTGCTGGGCATCGGCGGCACCGCCGGCATGATCCGGATCATGCGCGGCAACTTGCTCGATGAACTCTCCAAACCATATGTGGTAACCGCCAGAGCCAAAGGAGTCAGGCCCCTCAAGCTGTTGATCAAATATCCGGTTCGCATCGCTCTAAATCCGTTCGTTTCCGGAATCGGCGGCATTTTCCCGATGCTGGTCAGTGGCGGCGCCATTGTCGCCATGGTCATGAGTTTGCCGACCGTCGGCCCGCTGATGCTCAATGCCGTCATGGCCCAGGACACCTACCTGGCCGGTTCCATGCTCATGGTGCTCAGTATGCTCGGCGTGCTCGGCGTATTGGTCAGCGACTTGCTGCTGCTCTGGCTCGATCCCCGAATCCGTATGGAAGGCGGCAAAAAATAGAATTGCAGAGAGTGACTTAATGGCACAAGAAAATCACAACCAATCGCCCGAAAATACGCCCGGCAACGCCCGGTCCGACATGGACGGTGCCAGACAAAAAGACCTCGGAGGAATGACACAGTGGCAGCTGATTCGCCTGCGCTTGTCCCGGCACAAACTGGCCGTCGGGGCGGGCTGTATCCTGATCCTGCTTCACTTGGTGGCGATTGCGTGTGAATTTTTCGCCCCTTATGCGCGGGACTGGCAAAATGTGGAGTTCTTGTACGCACCCCCTCAATTGCCCAAGTTCAACTGGCAGGAAGGGATTCATACCTATGCGCTGATTCGCCGAGTCGATCCCACGACATTGCGCAATGAATACGGCCGAGACGACACGCGCACCATTCCCCTGGGGTTCTTCGTCAAAGGCGAAGAGTACAAACTTTGGGGGCTTATCCCGGCCACCCGGCGATTCTTCGGTGTGGATGTTGACGAATACCGCCGTCTTTACGGCCGGTCGGCGCCGACGCCAACCTTCTATTTTCTGGGTGGCGATCAATATGGACAGGATTTATTGAGCCGTATCCTTTACGGCGCGCGGATTTCCCTTTTTGTCGGTCTTCTCGGCATTACCATAACTTTTTCCCTGGGCGTGTCGATTGGCGGTATTTCAGGATACTTCGGCGGCATCGTCGACACCTTTATACAGCGCACCATAGAAATCGTCACTTCCGTTCCGAAGTTGCCCTTATGGCTTGCCCTGGGTGCGGTCATGCCGGCTGACTGGTCGGCGGTCAAAGTATATTTCGGCATTACCATTGTTCTCAGCCTGCTTGGCTGGCCAAGATTGGCCCGGGTGGTCAGGGGGAAAATATTGTCTTTGCGGGAAGAGGACTATGCTGTCGCCGCCCGGTTGCTCGGCGCCGGCGACGGCAGAATCGTTTTCCGCCATTTGCTGCCGGCCTTTACCAGCCATATCATTGTGGCGCTGACCCTCGCCATACCCGGCATGATTCTGGGGGAAACCGCCTTGAGCTTTCTGGGGCTTGGATTGCGTCCGCCCGTGGTCAGCTGGGGTGTGCTGTTGCAGGATTGCATGAATATTGAGGCCATAGGAGGTTACCCTTGGCTGCTGTCCCCCGCTATCTTTATTGTGGCGGTCGTACTGTGTTACAATTTTCTCGGCGACGGATTGCGGGACGCGGCAGATCCATATCGATGACAAGCACACTAAAATGCTCCGCTCAGGCGGACGAGAGGCTTTTGCCCGATCGGGGATCCCGTCGGAGTTCATGCTTTAGCATGTTGCCCGAGTTTCACAAAAGGGTATCCGGGGCGCTTCGCGCAACATAATTCCGGACAGATAATACCTGACAGATAGTTTCACGAAAGTTTTGTATTCTCATTGTTTTATTACTGGTTTGCAGTATGTTATGACTCTTATTTCGCTTTT